>USKR01000138.1 GCA_900555215.1 uncultured Ruminococcus sp. | reverse complement strand
TGATCGGAGTGGGTTCGGCGATCCCCATTTCCATCAGCCTGGGGAAAAAGCAGAAAGGCGAAGCTGACAATCTTTTTACCTGCGCCTGCATTATGATCATCGCTGCGGGAGTTTTGATCGGAGCTGCTCTGTTTGCCGCCGCTCCGCTCCTGATCCGGCTGATGGGAGCTAAAGGAGATTTTGCCGATCTGGCTGTACAGTATCTGAGAGTTTATGCACTCTGTTCCCCGGTGACAACGATCATTTTTGCGGTGGACAATTTCCTGCGCATCTGCGGATATATACGCGGCAGTCTGTTTGTCAATCTCCTGATGTCCGCATTGAGCGGCGTACTGGAGTTTGTCTTCCTCGGAATATTTCACTGGGGTATATGGGCTGCAGCGCTCGCCACATGCTCAGGCATGTTCGTTTGCACTGTGATCGCCTTTCTTCCCTTTTTAAAAGGAAAGGCAGAGCTCAGAATCTGCCGGCCGCATTTTACTGTCAGCCTTATCCGTCAGATCATCTCCTGCGGCGCCCCGAATTTTTTAAACAATATCGCCGGCAGGATCACTTCTATATTGATGAATATCATCCTGGTCCGTCTCGGAGGCGAAATGGCTGTGTCCGTGTACGGCATCCTCATGTTTGCAGAAGGACTTATCCAACCTCTTCTCTACGGAATGTGCGATTCACTCCAACCGGCAGTGGGATACAATTGGGGAGCTCAAAAGTTTTCCCGGGTGCGCGCCATCGAAAAATGCTGCTTTACAGCAAGCGGTATCCTGTCTTTTTTGTCAGTGCTGGTTATAGCCCTTTTTCCGGAGCAGGCGACCAGGCTGTTTATATCCGGAGCCGACAAAGATGTCCTTGCCATGTCCGTCACAGCACTCCGGCTTTTCAGCCTGACCTACATTACACGATGGTTTTCTTTTGCCACTCAAAGCTATATGCTTGCCATAGAAAAACCTCTGCCCGCGTCTCTGATTTCTGTATCTACGGCGCTTGTTTTTCCCGTGATACTGATCGCAGCGTTCTGGTCTCTCGGGCTCACCGGGATCTGGCTCAATTTCACCGGGACATCCGTCCTTGCCGCCGCGCTGTCAGCCGTCATCCTTTTCCGGCTGCGGAGGGAGCTTTTGCAGCATGATGGATCCGACACTCCTGCACCGTAAAAAATATGCTTAGCCGGACAAAAAGAGCCTCCTGTCGGCATCATCCCCGCAGAAGGCTCTTTTATATCTCATTCAGTTCTCTTTTATACCTTTTCTTTTATCAACTTTCCTTCTTTCTCATTTTTATGGTGATCACTGCGCCTGCCGAAATAAGCAAAGTCGCTGCCCACGCCGAAACTTCCGCTGCATCGCCGGTCTTTACCGCTTTGCCCTCTTCCTTTCCAGCTTCTTTCTCAGGTTTCTTTTCAGGCTCTTTATCCGGTTCCTTTCCCGGATCTTTATCCGGTTCCTTGTCAGGATTCTCTCCTGTCACTTCCAGCGTCTCAACTTCCAGGACATCAGATGCACTCTGGCTGCCCATAGCGTCATAAGCGATCACTACGAACTCATACTTTGTCCCCGGTTCCAGTCCGGTAACAGTATATACGGTTCCTTCTTTAACATCCGCTTTTTCAACTCCATCGATCAGCACTTTATATCCGACAACCCCTACATTGTCCTCAGACGCCGTCCAGGATATCGTAATGCTGTCAGCAGTCCTGTCTTCAATCTTCAAAGCGGTCGGAGCCGTCGGAGCCTCTTTATCCACAAATTCAGCAGTTATAAACTCCGTCTCAGCAGCACCCGATCTGTTGCCCGCACTGTCCACAGCCTCGATTTTAACCGTATACCTGCTCTCAGCATCCAAACCTTCAATATAATATTCTGTGTCTGTTACAAGAGCATCACCATTCAGCGGAGTACCGTTGCCTCCTATATAAATATTATATCCCGCCACATTTACATTGTCCACGGATGCCTCCCACATGATTTTTGCGCTGCTGCTGGTAATATCAGTAACACTTACACGCCGCGGTACTGTCGGTGCTTCTGTGTCCTCTGCCAATGCATCCAGATAGGTAATCTCCGGAGTTACATGAACAGACGGCTTGGATGGATTATTGACGGACCTTGCTGTAACACGGATATAATCGCCTTTCTTTATTTCGATCTCCTCAAACGCTTTCCATTCCTCTGACTTAACCTGGCTTTCCGTCAGGGTTACCGACTGAAGCTCCTTATCATTCAGAAACAGTGATAACGTAACGGTTCCGTCGGCATTCCCAGCCTGCCTCAAATAAGGCTCATCATCCTTCACATCGAAAGAAACCGTTCCACTCTTAGGCGCACGGAATGCCATCGCCGTATAAATCTCTGTGTTTGGAGGAGCAGACAGAAGCCCATGAGTTTCACCCGTAATTTCCGCGTCATGACTCGGCGCGTCAACACCCGGTCCGTAGTAAGTATTTACCTGCCAGTTCGGATATTGAGGATCATAGTCTGTTATATTCACCCACTCGTTTTCCGCTCCTGTCTTCATCTGCCCGAACCACACATTCCCCTGATCCGGTCCCGCATAATCCATTGTCCAATTGTATGTGTTCTTTTGCGTGATCGTATAATTGTTCACATTTTCATTCTCAGCGGTAATCCGAAGCACATCACCATTCTCGACTTTTGCCGAATACGGCAATTCCTCCCCGCCCCTGAGAACAGCTGCCGCTGCGGTCTCATGAACAGATACATTCATCAGAACTTCACCTGCCGTCGTCGGATTTTGTTCTGTAAACGGGACATAAAGAGTCTGTTCTTTCGTCATATAGACTGTCTCTTTCAGTTCATTGTCCGAATTCGCTCTGATCGTATAGGTCCTGCTTTCATCCCCGTAAGAAAGCACGACACTCATGCCGCCTTTTACTATATCCTGATTTTCAAGTACTTTTTCCCCATCTTTTACTGTCACGTCCGCTCCTGTGTCATAAATTAAATTCGCCAGGAACATCTCAAGTGTCGTGTCTCTTCCCAAGCCGCTTATCTCATTATCTGTGATCTCGTAGACCTTCGACGCAAGCGCAAGCGAAGGCATATCACTCTCTGCCGCGCCGATCTCCGGGATCGCAGTGATCGCGCGTCCGAAGAAGTCATGTTCGATCTCAAAACCATTCTGGTCCGTGATCATCTTCCCTGCGTTGATCGCCGGAGAATTTTCCGCCAGCCTGTATCCGTCAAATGCAGTCCGCTCATTCGGATCGTCATGCGTTCTCGCCTGTCCGTCCTCTGCCGCCTGTACCGGACCCGATCCCGCGTCTGCAAGGACTTCCGTTCCCGCATCCACTTTCACCGCATTCTCATCGTTCGGATAAGTACTTACGTTATAGTACAGATTGTTGTCATACACTTTATTTCCGCCCGGATTCCAGTTCGTTGCCGCCACCGGGGCATCTCCCGCAAAATAGAAAATATTATTCTCGATCGTCATCGGTCCGTTATTCGCATGCATGGTGCTCCAGATCGATGTAAGGCCTTCTTTTATATAGAATGTATTGTTATATACATGGCAGTTCCCGGTATTCCCTGCCGGATCGAGAGGTCCCATATCTTCATTCTGGCTGATATTGTAACGGAAGGTATTGTTGACCGACTCCACTCCGCAGAACATTACCGTACTGGCCGTGTTTCCATGACTGTAGTTGTACTGGTAGTTTGTCCCATCGCCATAATCCGCATCCCATGGCTGTCCGTCGCCATTTCCCTTAGATGCGTTCATCGTATTGAAACACTCGTTATACTGGAACACTGCATCTTTGCATTTCCACGGCCAGATTCCCGCCGCCACGCGCTGATTTCCGACATCCAGATAGTTTCCTGTCCATTCTCCCGTTTCAGGATTAAGCTGCGGCTGCCGCTTGGAATAATCTGTCGTATTGATCTGCTTCGCAGCATTCTGTGATACATTATACTGCACGATCGGTCTGTCCAGATACATCGTTGTGATGGCATCACCTCCTGAATTAGCCACATAATTATTTTCGATCACAACATCGGACGAACCATATTTCTGCATTACTTCATCACTGAGTTCCGCAGTCTTAAACTGTCCCCACTGATAAGTATATCCCACCGCGATTCCCCAGCGGTTTACTGTATCAAGGTAACAATTTCGAATCTGTACGTCATTGTACCTGGCAATCCCGGTCTCACTCTCATTTTCCGGAGTCTCCACAATAAAGTAAATTCCTCCGTTTGTCATATGTTTGTTATAAACATTTCCTGTCACATCGTGGATATACAGATCATCAAGCACAATGTGGTCCACTGTTCCTTTGTCCTTTGCCACTCCTGCAACGCCTGTCCTGTCCATTGCGAACGGATCATTATATTCCTTGTCTTTCTCTGTATCCGTTGCAGCCGCACGGTCATTTGTGATTTCAAGCCCGCTGATCTCGATATACTCCACATCTTTGAGCAGAATCGAGGAGGATACAGTTCCCTTCCACTTATGGTTCGTATTATCCAGATGCGCTCCGTAGTTCTGATACCACTGACCATGTCCGTTGGTATTAATCTGCGGTCTGTCCCCCTCTCCATAAGCAGACACGATAATAGGCGCCTCTTCGCTTCCGCTTCCCTTGATATGAAGCGCCTGATCATTAAATAC
>USKR01000137.1 GCA_900555215.1 uncultured Ruminococcus sp. | reverse complement strand
AATGAAAGGTCTAATCCCCCAGCTATGCTGGGGAGAATGGAGTAAGCAGGAGCGTGTAAGATATAAATAAAAAGCCTCCTATGCTAAAATGAGAATGGTGTCGCAAGCCAAACTCAAAAATTAGTATAGGAGGCGGTCCCAAATGGACAATAAGAGTTTATCACACGTACGGTGGAAATGCCAATACCATATAGTTTTTATTCCGAAATACAGGAAGAAAGTACTGTATGGAAAGTTGAAAGCAGATGTAAGAGATATAATTTCTACACTATGCAGATATAAAGATGTAGAGATTATAGATGGCGCAGTATGCGAAGATCATATACATTTAAGCGTAGCAATTCCGCCCAAGTATAGTATTTCAAAATTTATGGGGTACTTAAAAGGAAAGAGTACGCTAATGATATATGATAGACATCCAGGATTGCAGAGCAAATGGGATAAAGCATTCTGGGCCAGAGGATATTATGTTTCAACAATTGGTAATATCACAGAAGATGCAATAAAGAAATATATAAGAGAGCAGGCGGAAGAATCGAGGAAAGAAGATTCAAGTAGTACCGCTTTATAAGCGGACCAGTAACAATGCTTGCGATACCCGCCCTTTTGGGCGAGCATGTAACCGGCCCTTATGAGGGCCAACTCAAACCACCACTTGAAGTGGTGGTTGTGACTTAAAATTTCAATGATACTGGGTATTTTAATTTAAATTGAAAAGAGATATGAGAAGAAGAACGAGAAGAAGAAAAAAACGAAATGCAAAAGGGATGTGGATTTCGGTCTGCTGCCTTCTGATTCTATTTTCTATACTGATCGGGGGCGCGGTATGGCGGGATTTGGGAGAGGATCGCAAGAGAGTTGAGACACAGGCGGAGATGGCAAAGCCTTTGACGATTGAAGCTGCTGAACAGGTGATAAAACCGGATCTGACTGAGATTTACAGTGAAGCGGGGATTGTTGTCAGGCTGAAGGACGGGAAGGTGATGACACAGTTTAATCAGAATGAACGGATATTCCCCGCGTCGCTGACAAAGATTATGACCTGTATAATTGCCATTGAACATATAGAGGATCTTGAGGAAACTGTAGTCATCAGCCCGGAAAGATATAATGAATTGTATGTTCAGGAAGCGTCTATGGCAGGATTTTTACCCGGAGAAGAGGCGAGAGTAATTGATCTGCTGTATGGGAGCATGCTTCCCTCCGGCGGAGAATGTTCGTCGGCTTTAGCCGAGTGCGCAACAGGTTCAGAGGAAAAGTTCGTGGAGCTGATGAATGAAAAAGCAGAACAATTGGAAATGAAGGAAACACATTATGTGAATGCAACGGGACTGCATGATGACAGACAGTATTCCACTGTAAAGGATATAAGCCTGCTGTTACAGTATGCGCTGGGAAATGATATCTTTCGGGAGATCTTCTGTACAAAGGCATACGCAGTGCTTCCGACGCCGAAGCACCTGGATGGCTTCGTTTTCCAGAGCAGCATGTTCAGTCTCAGGGATGACTGGACTCTGGAGGAAGGAGAGATCAAGGGTGGCAAAACAGGATACACTGACCAGGCAGGGCTGTGTCTGGCGACAATGGCATTGGTGAGAGGGGACGAGTATATCGCGGTTACCGCAAAAGCAGACGGGGATCACAGTACAGAACCATATCATGTATATGACGCGTTTGCACTGTATGGTTTAATATAAATTTTTTTACGACAATATCCTACACTTGTGGGATAAAAGAGGGAAGGGAGAACTGTATGAGAAGAATGAATAAAAGATCCGTTTCTGTTCTGGTATTTTTCTGCCTCATAACAGCCGCGGTATCCGGCGGCTGCGCGGGAAAATCAGAAGGGATTTCCGGCGGGCAGGGGGCGGACAGCCGGAAATCCGGCATCACTGCTCCAGCCACATCAGAAGTGATAACAGCGTTGTCGCAGCAGGAGAAAAAGGGCACAGAGACGGAACCCGTGATCGAAGAAGTTGATTATTCAGCGTATTTTGAAGGGCTAAACGGAGCGGCTGTGATATATGACCCGTCTGAGAACCGGTATCAGATATACAATCAGGAAACAGCCCTGACGCAGCGTTCCCCTTGTTCTACGTTTAAGATCATATCATCCCTGATCGGCCTGGAGAATGGGATCATAGTGCCTGAAGATTCAGTGCGCCCATGGAGCGGTGAGATCTTTTGGAATGAGGACTGGAACAGGGATATTGGATTCGAAGATGCATTTCGGACTTCCTGTGTCTGGTATTTCCGGCAGGTCATTGACGAAATTGGAACAGAGCTGATGCAGGAAGAGTTAGACAGGCTGCAGTACGGAAACCGTGATATATCCGACTGGGAAGGGCGTCAGAACACGAATGACGATAACAGGGCGCTGACTGGTTTCTGGATCGAATCATCGCTCAGGATCTCTCCCAAAGAGCAGACAGAAGTCATGGAACGGATCTTTGGCAGCGATTCCGAATATTCAAAAGGAACCCAGGACAAGTTAAAAGAAGTCATGCTGGTGTCCGGGCAGAGTGAGCCGGGGCTCGCTGTTTATGGGAAGACCGGACAGGGGGCGGAAGGGAATACTACAGTCGACTGCTGGTTTACGGGATTTGCAGACCAGGGGGAGAGAAGGATTTATTATTGTGTGTACCTTGGCAGGACGAACGGCGCGGATCTATCCGCTGTAAAAGCGAGGGAGATTGCCCTGCAGATACTTGCCGATTACTAAAAAGATTCCTATGCGCAGCTGAAAAGACGTTTAAAAGCCAGGGGCAGTTCCCGAAGAAACCGTACCCTGGCTTTGCTTTCTTTTACACTATACACAGAAAAATCACATTACAGCAGATCATGCAGTATACTTACAGCGGCTTCGGAAGCAGCGCTTCCGGAAGCGCCTCCCGAGTCCTGCATGTTTAAGGCAAAACAATAGACATTTTCGTCCGTTTCGAGAAAGCCCACAAACCAGCCGTTCGTATTTCTGCCGTTTCTTGATCCTGTGCCGGTTTTACCGTAAAGAGTCCCTATATCCGTGTTGGATATGAATAACGCATCCTTTACAGCCTGGATATTCTCGGGATCAAATCCCCATTTGTTGCGGAGAAAATCTGACAGGAGGATCACCTGTTCTGCCGGGGAAATCTTCAATGTGGATTCTGCCCAGTAATCGTCTATTCCACCGGACAGATCGCAGTTCCCATATCCGATCTTTGTGTAATAGCCGCGCAGTGCAGGATAGCCTGTCTGTTCGTCCAGTTCCTGGAAATACCAGTTCGCTGAGTTCTGCATTGCAGTGGCAAGTGTCTGGTCCTGGTTCCATGAGTCAATGGAGTATAAGGTTCCGTCCCATGCTCGCTCATTGGAATCTGCTGAGATAATGCCTTCCTCCAGGGCAAACAGCCCGCTGTATATCTTAAAGGTGGAATCCGGCGACACGCGCTGTGTACTCAGATCTTCATTGTAGATCATATAATGGTCATTTGCCGTATCATACAAAACAAAGGAGCCGTTCGTTCCGTTAAAATGAGAGGACAGATTAATTGACTCCGTATTTTCTCCTGAAAAATGGTATGTGCTGTCCGTGGAAGCGTTGGCTGTCAAAAACGGGCTTGCAGCATATACAACCATCGTGGATAGCAGCAAAACACAGACGCTCCTGAATTTCCGGAGGGGACTTTCGGATTTGTAAGCCGCGATTTCCCTGATCCGCTGTACGATGACCTTTTTCTCGCCGCCCAGCCGGGAAAGAGGAGAGAGGAATACATTCTGGCGCAGCTTTTCTGCGTATCGGATCAGAGTATAGCCATAGCTGGCAGCATGTTCTCTCCCGATAGTCCGGATGACAGAGTGGTCGCATGCAATCTCCCGGTCTTTGCGCATGATACGGAAGCCATACCATATGAATGGATTGAACCAGTAGAGAATCTGGAATATACAGCTTACATAGTTTAAAACAACGTCCTTATGCTTGTAATGCTGCAGCTCATGCAGGAAAATATAACGCAGATCCTGTGCGGAAAGCTCAATGTCAATGTCCTGCGGGATCATGATCTTGGGGCAGATCAGTCCGTATGACACCGGGCTGGAGATACTGCACGATGCGAATAGAGACACACTGCGTTTTATATTCAGCTCATCCATGCAGGAGGCATATTCACTGTACAGTTCAGGCTCATTTTCGGCTGTGATCGGGTAAGCGGATTTTTGGATACTGTAAATCTTATAAATGTTGCAGAGAAAATACAGTGTTGTCACAATACAGCCGGCGGTCCAGATCACACTCAGACAAACGGCCAGGGAAGATACCACTGTGCTGTCTGCCGAGACTGCAAGGTCGGAAACGCCCAGGGATGAAACGGAGGCGGCGCCTGCTGTCCCGGAAGAAGAAGAACTTACCGCGGCAGCGGAATTTGCCTCCAGGAACCTCTGTATTCTCATCAGGAGCCGGTCTGGGCGAAAATGATTATGAGGAATAAAAGGAAGCAGCAGCGCCAGCATGAAAATATACCATATATGATATTGGCTGCTGACAGTGACATGTTTCCTTGAAATGCGTTTAAATAGTAATATAATGCCCAGCAGTGCGGCTATCACAACATTACACAACAAAAAACGGATAGAAAAAGTCAACCCTTCTCACCTCC
>USKR01000136.1 GCA_900555215.1 uncultured Ruminococcus sp. | reverse complement strand
TGTTTTTCACGGAATCAATCCAGCGGCTCCAGATATTTCTGCTGAAATGAAACCTTTCCATCATCACTCATCTCCATGATCATATAGCTTCCTTTTCTCCCCTCCTGTCTGGGAAATGAAACACTGCCCGGATTGAGCACTGTGAGCCCGTCTTTCTGCTCAAAATACGGTTTATGAGTATGTCCGAACATAACGATATCCGCTTTCCGCGCCGCACCCTCTTCTCGGATATACTCCGGATCCAGGGATACATA
The DNA here is from genome assembly GCA_900555215.1 of uncultured Ruminococcus sp. GTDB lineage: Bacteria > Bacillota > Clostridia > Lachnospirales > Lachnospiraceae > Mediterraneibacter > Mediterraneibacter excrementipullorum. Next base: position 4,386 of record USKR01000136.1, on the reverse strand, counting down.
ATACGGATGACCATGTGTGATAAACACCTTATATCTTCCTATATAGAACTCTTCTTCTCTGGGAAGGTCCGAAAAAAAATCGTTATTTCCCCTTACCATATGCTTTTCGCAGTCAACCACCGCGTTTATGTAGTCTTCTCCGCCCTCAACATCGCCGAGGTGGATAAACATGTCAATCTCTCCCGCTTCCTCAAGCACTCTGTCCAGACCTGTATGCCGTCCGTGTGTGTCGCTGATGATCAATACTCTCATAATATTCCCTCTCCGAATTTTTCTCTAAGGACATCCCTCATAGCACGGAGTGCCTTCCCCCTGTGGCTGAGCTCATTTTTCTGCTCCGGCGTCATCTGCGCAGTCGTGCATCCGTATTCCGGCACATAGAAGATCGGATCGTACCCAAACCCATTTTCTCCCTCAGATTCATATGCTATCAGCCCTTCTATCGTCTTGCGCACCGTGGATACAGTCCCGTCAGGGAATACCGCGGCCACCGCACACACAAACCGGGCAGTGCGCTCTTCTTCGGGCACACCCTCCAGCCTGTCAAGAAGAATGCGGTTCTTTATATCATAAGAAGTATCTTCTCCGGCAAACCTCGCAGAATAAATCCCGGGCGCCTTGTCCAGATAATCGATCTCCAGCCCGGAATCATCCGCCAGGACAATATCATTTGTAAGCACCCTGGCCACGGTCCTGGCCTTGATCTCTGCGTTTTCCTCAAAGCTCATGCCATCCTCCACAATCTCCACATCAACTCCCGCCTCTTTCATGGACAGGATTTCCATGCCCAGGTCCGCGAGGATCATCCGGATCTCCTTCATTTTATTTTCATTCCCTGTTGCAAATATGATTCTTCTTTTCATTTTCCCTGTACCCTCTGTCTGTTCTTATGTAACTTCTTCCCATACAGCCCGCATCAGCATATATCTTTTATTTTTTCTGTCTTGGGGGCTTTGGTCCCGGAAACTGGTAGAAATATGTCCTGATCATCCCGTTATATATCTTCCTGTTTTTCTCAGCCTTTCGTCCGAAATACCGTTCCGCGTCATCATAGCTCGTGATCATATACGCCGACCAGCTGTCCAGCCGGCGGAACGCCTCGCCAAAATCTCTGTATATCCGGGGCAGCGCTGATTTTTCCTCCAGCCTCTCCCCGTAAGGCGGGTTTGTAATGATAAAACCATATTTCCTTGGATGATTCAGATCTTTCACCTCCCGCTGCTGGAAATGGATCAAATGAGCCACCCCCGCATTCTCCGCATTACGGCGTGCCGTCCGGAGCACCTCCGGATCCGCGTCATATCCCTGAATATCCGTCTCAATATTATCAGTAATCAGATCCCGCGCTTCGTTGACCGCCTCATACCAGACCTTCTTGGCAACCAGGTTGGTCCATGTCTCCGCAGTAAATGACCGGTTCATCCCCGGCGCTATATTTGCTGCCATCATTGCCGCCTCAATAGGAAATGTACCGCTTCCGCAGAACGGATCCACAAGGATCCTGTCCTTTCTCCACGGGGTCAGCATAATCAGCGCCGCAGCCAGATTCTCTGCGATGGGAGCTTTTCCGGCAGCCGGCCGGTATCCTCTCTTATGCAGGGATACTCCTGTTGTGTCAATCCCCACTGTCACGACATCCTTCATAAGAAATACCCTGACCGGATAAGACGCCCCTGTTTCCTGAAACCACTGCGTATGATATTTCCCCTTCAGGCGTTCCACCATTGCCTTTTTCATAATGGACTGGATATCAGACGGGCTGAAAAGCCTGCTCTTTACTGACGCCGCTTTTGTCACCCAGAATTTCCCATCCTCCGGGATATAATCCTCCCACGGGATTTCTTTCGTCCGCTCGAACAGCTCGTCAAAAGTCACTGCCTGAAAACTTCCTGCTTTCAGAAGTATACGCTCTGCAGTTCTCAGGAAAATATTTGCCCTGCAGACAACATCTATGCCGCCTCTAAACACCACTCTCCCATCTTCCACCTGGGAAATCTCATACCCCAGATCCTGGATCTCTCTTTTCAGTATGGACTCCAGCCCAAAGTGGCAGGGTGCGATCCATTCCATCTTATCCATGAACTTTTCCGTCCTTATCCTCATACTGTAACCATATTACTATAAATTTAGGACGTAGTAAAGTTGAACTTTACTACGTCCTAAATCAACATTTTAAGCCTTTTTTGCTCCCCCTGCCCCGGCAGAGAGCTGCTTTACAGCGGCTTAATAACGGTCTGACTCATCAAAAGCATCGTGAGTCCTTCCGCAGTTTTTGCTGTTTGACGCATTGCTGCTGTTCTTGTTTGCGTTCTTATTCTTATTCTGTGTGTCCGCATAGGAAGAATAAGAGCTGTTCTTTGAATTTGTGTTTTTGTTTGAATTGTTTGTATTGCTGTAATTCTTTGCCATGAGTATCCCTCCTGTTTTTTTGGTACAGTGTTAGTATCTCAATTCAGCAAGATTTTATACCCATATTATTTTGATTCATTTTGTTTTATGCAGTCCTGCATTATTTACATAATCTTTTTTAAAAATTTTAAAAATAGCATATTAATTTTATTTTTTGCTTGCTTTTTCCATTTCCGTATATTATACTATTTTTCGTAGAAAGGTTATTTTCTACAACCCCTTATTAATTATTTATACTCCCCTCAAAAGACCGATGGCTCCCCCATCGGTCTTTTACCTTTTATCCTGTTCATAATTTGTTCATTTATTGTATAAAAATCTTTCACTATCTTATCATGTTTTCTTCATTTCTCTCCCATATACTGTAACCATCGAAAGAGAGACACCAAATAAATCAGACGTTTACAAGTTGTTTTGAATAAACTTTTTCATAATACATGCCGGGAGCTGAGCCGATCAGCTGCCCGGCATCCTCCCTTTTTATGGGCTTTTTCCGGGTTCTGATATAAGATCAGAACTCGATTCTTTATATCTGATCCCATTACTACACCACTTTTTACACCACTTCACCTCTGATTACACCAGATTCCATTAAAACAGCCCTGCTATCTTCTGTAATTCTTGTGCTTTTGTATCCGGCAGTACATGACTGTATAAGTCCATAGTCATAGCAAGGCTTGTATGACCGAGTATTGTCTTTAACACCTGTGGGGGCATACCATTCTCAATACATCTTGTAGCGAACGTATGTCTGAGCGTATGCGGACTTATATGCTCAAACTCAATTCCGTCTCTGTGGATCAGGTCGAGTATATGGTTCAGGTACTTTTGAAGTATGGATTGCTCGATCAGATTGCCGTTAGCCTTCGTGAACACCAGATCCGGTACTCTCCTGATCGGATTCCAGTCCTGACCAAGCATCATCTTCATTTCAAGCTGTTCTTTTTTTCTCTTTTTAAGTATTTTGTATACATTATCAAGCATAGGAATATCACGTCTGCTCGTTGCGGTCTTGGGCGTAGCCTTATAATGTCCTGTAGCAGATGTATACACCAATGTGCCTGTAATATGTATGATTCGATTATCGAAATCCACATCCGACCACTGTAGTCCTCTAAGCTCTCCGCTTCTCATGCCTGTAGAGAGCGCAGTCTCAAAAATATCTCCATAGTAGACCTCCCGGGTATACTTAAGAAATATCTCCTGCTCTTCTTTCGTCATTACCCTGCGTTCAGCAGCTTTCTTACCTTTCGGAAGCGTTGTCATTGACACCGGATTTCTCTTAATAATCCCATTCTTGTACGCTTGCTTAAACATACTATTTATAATCACCCTCAATCTCTGCATAGACTGCTTTCCTAATATTTTTGATTCCTGATTGAGCATTCGCTGTATATGCTCTGGTCTTATATCTTTCAGTTTTCTCTTCTTCAGATATGGAAAGATATGATGCTTATATGTACGCTCATACAACTCCAGAGTCGTAGGTTTAACCACATTTCTCTTATATTCCTCCAGCCATGTATGAAACCAATCATCCACAGTAATACCCTGTTCTTTCTGGTAAATCCCATGTCTCAGCTCATATTTCTGGTCTTCCATTCTGTTTTTTAATGTCTCGACGTCTTTATCATACAAGGTATAGCGAATACCGTCATACTGAAAGCGAGCCATATACAAACCGTCAGACCGCTTCACTATACCCGCAGGGAGCTGCTTTTCTTTCACAGCAGCCATGATTCATCACCTCCACGAGTGTAACAGGGGAGAAATAAATCTCCCCTGAACACTTTTCTGTGCTTAATACCTGTCGTCACACCACTGATCAAAGCGGACACGATCCACGAGGAATCGTCTTCCACAACGGAAAACCGCTCCCGATTCCTTAGCAAGCTCGATAGCTGTGTTCCGCCCGACACTGGCATACTGTTTGAATTCATTTATGTTTAGCAGTCTTTTTTCCTGAATCCGAATATC
>USKR01000135.1 GCA_900555215.1 uncultured Ruminococcus sp. | reverse complement strand
ATATTGGAAATACTTATGAAATTATTTTAGCAGATGCAATTGCTCGATTTAAAAGACAAGAAGGATATAATGTTTATTTCCAAACTGGGACAGATGAACATGGTCAAAAAATTGAGTTAAAAGCTAAAGAAGCAGGAATCCCGCCAAAGCAGTTTGTTGATGAAAAAGCTGGTGAAGTAAAAAGAATTTGGGATTTAATGGATACTACATATGATCGATTTATGAGAACGACTGATGATTATCATAAGTCACAAGTACAAAAAATCTTCAAAAAATTATATGATCAAGGGGATATTTACTTAGGTCATTATGAAGGTAAATATTGTACGGCTTGTGAATCATTTTTTACAGAATCACAACTAGTAGATGGAAAATGTCCAGACTGTGGAGGTGAAGTCCATGATGCTAAGGAAGAAGCATATTTCTTTAAGATGAGCAAGTATGCGGACCGCCTGATCGAGTACATCAATGAGCATCCGGAATTTATCCAGCCGGTTTCAAGGAAGAATGAGATGATGAACAACTTCCTTCTTCCGGGGCTTCAGGATCTGTGTGTGTCCAGAACTTCATTTAAGTGGGGCATCCCGGTTGACTTTGACCCGAAGCATGTGACTTACGTGTGGCTGGACGCGCTGACCAACTATATCACGGGGATCGGATACGACGCGGACGGCAGCAGTACGGAGCAGTTTGACAAGCTCTGGCCCGCAGACCTGCACCTGATCGGAAAGGATATCATCCGTTTCCATACGATCTACTGGCCGATCTTCCTGATGGCGCTGGGGCTGCCGCTGCCGAAGCAGGTGTTCGGGCATCCGTGGCTCTTACAGGGAGACGGGAAGATGAGCAAGTCCAAAGGAAATGTACTCTATGCGGATGAACTGGTTGATTTCTTCGGCGTGGATGCAGTGCGCTACTTTGTGCTTCATGAGATGCCTTTCGAAAATGACGGCGTGATCACCTGGGAGCTGATGGTGGAGCGCCTGAATTCTGACCTTGCGAATACGCTTGGAAACCTGGTGAACCGTACGGTTTCCATGACGAACAAATATTTCGGCGGCACAGTGACAGATAAAGGTGTGGTGGAAGATGTGGACGCAGACCTGAAGGCAGTGATCGAGAACACGCCAAAGGCAGTAGACGCGAAGATGAATGACCTCAGGGTCGCGGATGCGATCACGGAGATCTTCAACCTGTTCAAACGCTGCAACAAATATATCGATGAGACAATGCCATGGGCGCTGGCAAAGGACGAGGCGAAGAAAGACCGCCTGGAGACTGTGCTCTGGAACCTGATCCAGGGTATTTCCGCAGGCGCCGTGCTTCTTGAATCTTTTATGCCGTCCACGAGCAAAAAGATACTGGAACAGCTCGGAGGCGGGCATGTGACAGAAAAGCCGGAGATCCTTTTCCAGAGACTGGATCTGGAGGAAGTGATGAAGAAAGTGGAAGAACTGCATCCGCCTGTAGCTGACAGCGCGGCAGAGGCAAAAGAAGAAGCCGTGATCGACATTGAGCCTAAAGACGAGATTACATTTGAGCAGTTCGGAACTATGCAGTTCCAGGTTGGCGAGATCATTGCCTGCGAGGAAGTGAAGAAATCCAAAAAACTTCTCTGTTCCCAGGTGAAGATCGGCAGCCAGGTGAAACAGATTGTTTCGGGAATCAAAGCCCACTATACGCCGGAAGAGATGGTGGGCAAGAAAGTTATGGTTCTTGTAAATCTGAAGCCTGCGAAACTGGCAGGAGTATTATCCGAAGGCATGCTTCTGTGCGCGGAGGATGCAGAGGGAAATCTGTCCCTGATGGTGCCGGAGAAAGAGATGCCGGCAGGGGCTGAGATCTGCTGATCATCAGATCTTTTTCAGCACTTCAAGCAGCCGTGAGTTATCCTCCGGCATCATAATACAGAACCGGACGAATTCTCCGTCCAGACATTGGAAGGAAGAACAGTCGCGGATCATCAGGCCGCGTTTGATGCATGTCTCGAACACATCAAACGCGGTCTTTCCTTCTTTTAAGATCTTGAGCAGAAGGAAATTGGCATAGGGTGTATAGACTTTGTATGTGCTCTGCCGCGACAAGGCATCGTACATTCTGCTTCGTTCGGAGAGGATCAGCTCACGTGTGCGGTCAATATAATCTTTATCCTGAAACAGCAGCTCTCCGGCAAAGGCTCCGATACTGTTCAGCGACCAGGGGATCTGTTTTTCTTTCATTCTCCTGAGGAACTCCCGGTTTCCGGTCACGGCATAACCCAGCCGCATGCCCGGAGCTGCGAAAAATTTGGAGACGCCCCGGAGCACACACAGATTGGTGAATCGCTGGGTGAAGGGCACTGCTGTGACAGCTTCGATGTCAGGGGCGAATTCTACATAAGTTTCGTCGATCATGACAAAGATGCCTTTTACTGCGCAGAAGGCGAGAAGCCGTTCCATATCGCTGTGCGTTATTGCTGACGAGGTGGGATTGTTCGGGTTGCAGATAATGAGAAAATCATATCCGCCGTTTTCAAGTACCGGACAGAGATCATCCACATTCAGCAAAAAGTCCTTCTCTTCTCTCAGGTGATAATATTCCTGTGTGCTCCCGGAAAATGAGAGTTCCCGGGAATACTCGGAATAGGTCGGACCGAGGATAAGAGTACGCTTTGGCGCCCGGGCATCGATCAGGAGGGCAATGAGTTCGCTGGAGCCGTTCCCGGGGAGGATAAAGTCCGCAGGGATCCGGCAGTATGCGGACAAAACACTGCGCAGCGTGGTATAATCCCGGTCCGGGTAGGAAGAAAGAACGTCCAGGCGTGACGAAAGAGCTTCCTTTACGGATTCCGACAGCCCAAGAGGATTGACGTTCGCCCCGAAGTTGGTGATGTCTTCTTTTTGCAGGTGATAATATTCGCAGATTTTTTCAATGTCGCTTCCGTGAAAAACAGGTCTTGTATTCATGGCTGCCCTTCCCTCCGTGTAAAAATTTATTTTGTCTCAAAGAGGATGCCGAGCGTATTTGGACCGCAGTGGCAGGAAATCGTGCAGCTCGCTTTTGTCACATGGATCTCTTTGAATTTCATTGTTTCTTCTACAGTCTTTTTCACAAGATCAATATATTCCCGGGGAATCCCGGAGTGCGTGATAAAGATCAGGTCAGTGTTGATATCCGAATATTTATTCAGTTCATCCTTTACATATCTGACCAGGACTTTATCCAGGGCGCCCCGGTACTTTTTGCCTACGCCCATGCTTCCGTCCCGGTTGTCCACCTGGATGCAGGGTTTCAATTTCAGCATATTGGCGCCGAGGGCGGCCACTGCGGAGCAGCGTCCTCCGGCATGGAGAAAGGTCAGGGTGTCAAGGATAAAGCTGGCATGGCATTTTGCAGTCCGCTTACGCAGCGCTTCCGCAATTGCGGCGGCATCCATGCCTTGCTCGATCATCCTTCCGGCGGCTGCGACCAGCAGACCGGTCCCGGTGGAGAGATTGCAGCTGTCCACTGCATGGACATGTCCCAGTTCTTCCGCGGCAAGACAGCAGTTCTGGTATACACTGGAAAGAGCATGCCCCAGGTTAATGTGTATGATCTCGTATCCTTCCTCTACCCACGGACGAAAGTGGTCAATGTATTCCTGTACATTTACCGCCGCGGTCTTAGGGAGCACTTTGCGGTCATAATACTCCTGGTAGATCTCTTCCGGTGTGATATCTACATTATCCCTGTATTCTTTTTCGTTCAGTATGATATGCAGGGGAAAATAGTTAACGTTGTAACGTTCTTTTAGTTCTTCATCCAGATCGCAGGTGCTGTCCGCGCTCAGGATGATCTTCTGTGATGTCTTATCTGACATGGTCTTTACCTCCTGGTGAATACGTTCGGAATACCATCCTTTGAAAGACAGTATAGCACGTTTTGGCGAAAAGGGGAGGGGAGAAATTAAGCTTGTATTTCCCATAGGTCGGTGGTACACTTTTTTCAAATGTGTTTTTCCTTTACCTGTTTTGAGGTTTGGAGATTCGCGGAAGAGCAGGGAGATCACAGAAGTATATATAATGGAGCGATGATGGATTTTTATAAACGTGCCCGCATTGTCTGTCTTGCTATCCCCTATGGAGAAGCGGCGACCTATGGACAGATTGCAATGCTTTGCGGAAAACCGAAGAATGCCCGGCAGGTGGGATATGCGTTGAACCGCGGCAGACTCGGGGAAGGGATCCCGGCTCACCGTATAGTAAATGCCCGGGGGATTTTAAGCGGGGCCGCTGCATTTGCGACCGAAGACATGCAGCGGAGACTGCTGGAAGCGGAAGGGATAGAAGTATATTGGACACCGGACGGCTGGCAGGTGGATCTGAAGCGGTACGGCTGGAAAAATACTATGGAAGAAGCGCTGGAGTTCCGGGAGATCTTTGAAGTTCAGGGAATATGAGAAAAATCGGGCGGGGCGGGAGAAACCTGCGGTACGATCCGAGCGTCAGCTGAACAATACAATATGGAAGGAGAATATTTTTATGTACAGAGCATCAGAAAACCGATATGAAAAAATGGCATATACCAGATGTGGAAAGAGCGGGCTGAAACTGCCGGCTGTATCCCTGGGACTGTGGCACAATTTCCTGATTAATCTGTTCCAGTTTTTTCTGTCCTCTGGTTATTGCACGAA
>USKR01000134.1 GCA_900555215.1 uncultured Ruminococcus sp. | reverse complement strand
GGAAACTATCAGGAGTATGACTGGATGACGAAAGCAGAAGTCGGATATGAAAGATGGGGCGCCAAGGAAGTTATGCGCAGAAACTGGGAAGATAATTCTCTGTATGTCCGGTATGAAAATGCAATTTTAACTCTTTATACAACAAAGCCGCCCGAGGGAGAGCAGATTGATATTGTAAGAGAAAAGCTGGGATTGTAAAAAGCAGTGAACAATGGAGTGAAGAAATATTGGCAAGAGAACGGTTTCAGACATTGACAGAACCCATGTACTATATCCTGCTCGCCTTGACGGAAGAGTGCTGCGGAGTAGATATCATGGAGAAGGTCAGGTATATTTCAAAGGGCAGGGTTAAGGTTGGTCCGGGTACCCTGTATGCTATGCTGTCAAAATTTGAGGATAACGGGATCATCCGCCGCACGGCGGAGGAAGGACGGAGGAAGTCCTATATCATTACGGAGAGCGGTAAACAGATGCTGCGCGCGGAATACGACAGGCTGAAGATGATGGTAAGTGACGGGGAAATGATAGAAAACGGCAAAATACTATGAGAAGCAGTTATTCAAAGAAAAATAATTCTTCAAATTTCTTATCTAAAGCAATACAAAGAACAAGGGCCAGCTTTGCAGTAGGGCAGAACTGGCCTGTTTCAATAGAACTGATCGTGTTGCGGGAAACTCCGACAAGCTCTGACAATTTTTGCTGTGACAAGCCCTTTTCAGCCCGGGCTTCTTTTAAATGGTTCTTCAATATTAATTCCTGATTCATCTGATACGAGCCTTCTTTCTTTAGGAAATCAAACAGGAGAAAACCGCAGCGGCAAAAAACAGGCAGAGAAGAAGCTGCCAGATTTTTCGTGAGAAATAGAATTTTGCGCCGAATTCACAGCTCAAACTGAGAAAATTAAGCAGCCATACAAAATCCTTGAAAAGAAATGATCTTCCATTGATAAAAATCTCGCCGCCGATAACACCTGCGTCTGAAAGAAGAGCGGTAACGAACAGGATAACAATGACAATCCAGTAACTAAATAGTTCGGCGTTTGTCCTGTTCTGAACCTCTCGTTCATCACCTTTTCGGTTATCATTTCTGCTTCTGACCAAAATATCTTCTTTATCCATGACGCTCCTTCCTCCAAATGAGTGCGCTAAGTTTACTTGTCACTTTGAATATATCATATGCAAAGTATACTTGTCAATTAAATGAGATAATCCGGCAGAAAGTGATTGAAAACAAAAAAATCAATAAACAGCATATAACAGTTGACAACAGTTGTATACTGTTATACACTGTTTACCAAGAGGAGGACACATATGAAGATTATAATCAACAGTTCATCGATGGTACCGATCTATGAACAGATCATGGACCAGATCAAAGCGCAGATCACTGCCGGAGATCTGAAAGAAAACGACATACTCCCCTCTGTCCGGACTCTTGCGAAAGACCTGAAGATCAGTGCTCTGACGGTCAAGAAGGCGTACGACAATCTTGAACTGGAAGGGTACACAGTGACAGTCCACGGGAAAGGCACCTATGTGGCTGCTGCGAATACGGAGCGGATGCTGGAGGAACAGCGCCGGGAAGTGGAGAACGACCTGGAGAAGGCAGTCGGGAAGGGGCGCAGATGCGGACTGAAGGACGAGGAGATCAGGGAGTTATTTGATTTGATTATGGAGGACTAGAAGATGCTTGAGATCAATGGTTTGGTAAAACATTACGGTGATTTTACCCTGAACTGTACGATGAAAGTGGAGCCGGGACGTATCACAGGGCTGGTAGGAGAAAATGGTGCGGGAAAGAGCACGACGTTCAAGGCTGCGCTGGGACTTATCACATACGACGAGGGAAACATTACCCTGATGGGAAAAGCACCGGCAGAGCTCACCGCTGCGGAGAAGGAGAAGATCGGGGTCACCCTGGCGGAATCCGGGTTCAGCGGTTATCTGAAGGTAAAGGACGTGGTGCCGGTGCTGGAGGCTTTGTACCCGGCGTTTGACAGGTCAAGATTTCTTGACCTTTGCCGGCAGCAGGGCGTTCCGCAGGATAAATATATCAAAGAATTTTCCACGGGAATGAAGGCGAAGCTGAAGGTGCTGGCAGCGGTCACCCACGGCGCGGATTTCCTTCTCATGGATGAACCAACCACAGGGCTTGACGTGATGGCGCGCGAGAGCATACTGAATCTGTTGCGGGAATACATGGAAGAGGATGAGAACAGGAGCATCCTGATCAGCTCCCACATCTCTTCTGACCTGGAAGGGCTGTGTGACGATATATACATGATCCACAACGGAGAGATTGTTTTCCACGAGGATACAGACGTGCTGCTCAATGAATACGGGCTGATCAAAGCAGATGAAGACCAGTACAGGAAGCTGGACAAAGAATATATCCTGAGAGTCCGTAAAGAAAGCTTTGGCTGCTCCTGCCTGACGAATCAGAAGCAGTATTATCTGGAGAACTACCCGGACGTCGTGGTGGAGAAGGGGACACTGGACGAAGTGATAACGATGATCATAGGAGGGGAAAAGTTATGAAAGGTATGCTGATCAAAGATTTGAGGCTTTTGAAAAATCAGGGAAAGACGCTGCTGCTCATGCTTTTTGTTGTAGCAATATTTATGAATTTTATAACAGATGTGGGACCGTCTTTCATCGTCGGGTATATTACGATCATTTTTTCGCTGTTTACGGCGACGACGATCAGTTATGATGAATTTGATAATTGCTATCTTTTTCTCATGACACTTCCGATCACGAGAAAAAAATATGTGAATGAAAAGTATGTCTTTGCACTGCTTTCGATCGCCTGCACCTGGGTGATCGGAATGGTGCTGGGATCTATTCTGCTGCTGGTGCAGCCCGCAGAGGAGATAAATGCGGCTGACTGGCTGGGATCCTGTATCGGTTATATATTTGCGGCATGGATCTGTGTGAGTATCATGCTGCCGATCAGGCTGAAATTTGACTCGGAAAAGTCCAGATACGCCAATTTTATTATGATCGCAGTTGTTTTTATCGCGGCGTTTCTCGTGTCCAGCGCCATTGATTATCTGCCCGTGAGCATCGTGGAGGCGGGAAAAGAATGGTTCTACGGGCTGAGCGCCGGCGGGGTTCTGGGGATAGCCGGTGGTATTACAGCTGCTGCGGTCATCATCTCTTATTTGTGCAGCCAGCATATCATGGCGAAGAAAGAATTCTGAAATAGAGGAATTGATAAATAACAAAGAGGATTTGATAATCAGTCTGGGGAGGCGCATTAGATTTTTTCAGGAGCGGTACATGCGGGATAAATTCCCGGCGTGCCGCTCCTGTCTGCATTCCGGCGGGTAAATGACTGCCCGTTTTAAAGAATGTCTTTTCGGTTATAGATGATGAATGCCGCGGAAATTGCGGCGACTGTCACAAAGCATCCTATGGCAGCGGGCAGAGGAGCAATCTCTGCATTGGTGATGATATCGGCGGCCTCAGCGTACCCGAAGGGCGTGATGTATTTCAGCCATTCGGCATCCTCGGTGATATTGGCGATGATGTTCAGAAAATACAGGATTGCCGCAAGCCCCAGACCGGCTCCGATACCGCTGCGTCTCAGTGCCGCGGAAATCGCGAAGCAGACTGCAGCTATCTCTGCCTGGAGAAGAAGATAAGCAGCGTGGAGCAGGAAAAATTCCTTCATCTCCAGATTTTCTCCGATAGCGCGCACTACGATCATGGAGGTGAGGACGCTCACCGCATTCAGGATCAGGATCTGGCAGAAGATGCAGAGGAGCTTCTCGAATACGATCCGGCTGCGGCTGACAGGATGCGTCAGCAGATACTCTGCGGTCCGGTTCTTCTCCTCGCCGGCAAGTGAGGTCACGCCGATGTACGCGGCAAAGAATGCGCCTCCGATCCCCAGAATGTTGCCGCACTCCAGTCCGTAAAATCCCATCAGCTCCCCGAAGTTCAGCCGGTCCATGCCGAAGGCTTCCGTGAAACTTCCCATGGAGGAGAACGCTGCGTTGAGCTCATTGACCTGGCTTTTCATATCAGGAAATATGACGAGGCAGATCACCAGAAGGAGAGCGATGGCAGCAGTCCATATGGCAAGTGAGACCCGGCTCCGTTTCATTTCAAACAGCATTAGTGTCATAGCTGTATTCCTCCTATTCATAAAAATGCATAAAGATCTCGCTTAAGTCTGGTTCTGTGACCGAAATATCCGTATAGGAGATCTGTGTGAGCCTGTCCATCAGTTCCTTGATATTTCCCTGAAAGAGAAAGGATACGCTATTGTCTGTTGTATGGAAATCACGGATATTCGAATGCTTTGTATCCAAGATTTTATTCGGCTCGGTCATCTCATCAAGGAGGCGCTGGACTGCCATTGTGTCCGCGTCAGTCAGAGCAACCCGCCTGGCATTTGTTCCCGAGAGCTCTGTGATATCTCCACAGGCGGCAATCTGCCCTTCTCTGATGACAGCGGCGCGGCTGCAGTATTTCTGCACTTCCGAGAGAATGTGGGAAGACAGGAAAATGGTTGTTCCCTGAACGTTCCGTTCCTTCAGGATCTCAAAAAATTCTTTCTGGATCAGCGGATCCAGTCCGCTTGTCGGCTCATCGAAGATGCAGAGTTCCGGAGAATGCTGGAGCGCACATACGATCGAAACTTTTTTTCT
>USKR01000133.1 GCA_900555215.1 uncultured Ruminococcus sp. | reverse complement strand
ACCGTGACGCGATGTTCACCTGTTCGGCAGAGACGCTGTTCAAGATCGCAGACGGAAAGACAGATCCTATCCTGGCGTTTACGCTTGGAAAATTGAAAGTGGAAGGCAATATTGATAAAGCCCTGAGACTGAAAGATCTGATCGACAGCAAGAAAAAAGCAATGAAGAAAGAGTCTGAGCCAGCGGACTGAAAGCTTTCACAGCCACGGACAGATCCTGGCAGCCCGGGGACAGTACAGAAAGGGAGATGTTAGAAGATGGGCAGGATTTTAAAGACAGCGGCGGCTCTTCTGGGAGCGGCGGCCGCGGCAGAGGCGGCGGGAAGCGCCTACCTGTACAGGAGGACGATGATCCGCTATAACGCAAAGACAGAACGTACGATGAAAATGTCCGGCGTGGACTGGGAAAAGTATATTCCCATGATGAAAGAGCGCCGGGAATGGATGATGCAGCAGCCTCATGAGGATGTGTGGATCACTTCCCACGACGGTCTGAAGCTCCACGGTACATATTTCAAAGGCGATGAAGGGAAGAAGGCAGTCATCTGCTTCCACGGGTATACGAGTGAAGGGCTTAATGATTATGGCAGCCTTTCAAATTACTATCTGAAGCATGGGTTCAGGATGCTGCTGGTCGATCTGAGGGCGCACGGCAAAAGTGAGGGCGAGCATATAGGGTTCGGGAATATGGACCGCCTTGACGGAGCCCGCTGGGTAGACTGGATGGTGGAGAAAGCAGGCAGTGACGTTCAGATCCTGCTGCATGGAAATTCTATGGGAAGCGCTACTGTCTGTATGATGAGCGGTCTTGAACTGCCGCCTCAGGTAAAGGGGATCATATCGGACTGCGCGTTTACCTCGATGAAGGATGTATTTACTCATGTGCTCCACAGTATGTATCATATACCGGCGTTTCCGATGCTGCAGCTTGCAGACTGGGCGAATAAGAAAAAGGTCGGCTACGGGCTGGATGATCTCAGCTCTGCCCGCGAGGTGAAAAAAGCGAAAGTGCCGTTCCTGTTTATACATGGTGAGGATGATGTGTTTGTTCCATGCTGGATGACAGAAGAAATATATAAAAACTGCGCTTCCCCGAAGACGAAGCTTATTGTCAAAGGGGCAGGGCATGGAGAAAGTTATTATAAGGATACGGAAGCTTATGAAAAAGCTATGGATTCATTTATAGGAGGAATCATAAAATGATGAAGACAAGGAAGGGGTATAAAGTATATCCGCTGACAGTTGCACAGAAATTCCATCTGTATTATCTGCCATTCTGCCCGACGGCGGCGGTGCTGAATATCGGCACGAGCCTGACCATTGAGGTGGAGATCGACTGGGACGTGCTCAGACAGTCTATCAATAAAGCATACGAGAGATGCGAAGGCATGCGCGTACGCCTGGCGAAAGATAAAGAGGGAAATTATTATCAGTACGTTGTGGATCATGAGGATCAGGATATCGAGTTTGTCGATTTCACAGGCAAGACAATGGAAGAAGCTGAGGAGACAATGAAGGCGTGGACGAGAGTGCCGTTTAAGATGACCGACAGCCAGCTTACGAGGGTCGTTATGATCAAGATGCCGGACGGATTCAACGGGGTGTACTTCCTGGGACATCATATGATCGTTGACGCGCAGTCTCTGATCGCTTTCCTGAAGGATATTATCGAGCTGTACTGCAATGCAAAATACGAGGGAGTTCCCTATCCGAAGGATATGGCATCCTATCTTGAACAGCTTCAGAAGGATCTTGCGTATGAAGCTGGCAGCAAGGCGCAGCAGAGAGATATCGAGTACTTCCAGAAGGAAATCGAGAAAGGAGAACCGATCTTCAGCGGCATTACCGGAAGGGATAAGCTGGAGGCGGCGAGGGAGATGTTCAAGAACCCGGAGCTGCGCACGGCATTCAGTGCTTCCGATGATACAGCGTCTGCGCTGGATATCTTCCACCTGGAGGAAGAGCCTACAAAACGTCTGATGGATTTCTGCGAAAAGTACCATGTCTCC
Organism: uncultured Ruminococcus sp.; assembly: GCA_900555215.1. Lineage (GTDB taxonomy): Bacteria > Bacillota > Clostridia > Lachnospirales > Lachnospiraceae > Mediterraneibacter > Mediterraneibacter excrementipullorum. The sequence continues at coordinate 2,661 of USKR01000133.1, read as the reverse complement.
CTGGCGTGTCTTCTTCTTATGGGACTGCGCACCTACCTTCAGAAAATGAACGGATTTGAGGATGTGTCCATCAATAATGCAATCGCGAGACGCGCGACTCTGAAGGAGAAAAAATGCGGAGGGACAAGAATCCATTCATTCCCGATCCGAACGATCTTTCCGGAAGACATGAAGTTCATCGATGGAGTCTGCGCGATCCGGGATAAGCAGAATGAGTTTTTCCGCCATGCGAACTATGACCCGACGGCATACTTTGCATACCGCTCAAAAACGTATCCCCAGCCTCATGCAGGGCTTACATATGAGCAGATCTCTCTGACCTACCAGCCATTGACACTGAAAGAAAAAGGGCTGGATCAGCTGGGAGACATCCGTTATAAGACAAAATGGTATCCGAACGGGACATGCCCGCAGGCAATGTACCTGACCGTGATGCACCGCCCGGAGGACAATGGTCTGGACTTCAATTTTGAGCATCAGATCAAAGCAGTGTCCAGAGACGAGCTGGAGTACCTGTATTATTATCTGTGCAAGATCATGTTCAAAGGTGCTGAAACCCCGGATCTGACGATCGGAGAAATTATAAAGTTAGTTTAAAAAGGAGAGAGGACCATGTTTGAGAAATTAGTGAATATCATCTGTAACTATGTGGAAGTAGAACCGGAGAATATCCATCCGGAATCACGTTTCATGGAGGATCTGGGTTTCACATCCTTTGACTTTATGAGCATGCTGGGAGAGATCGAGGATGAGTTTGACGTAGAGGTAGAACAGGCAGAGGCAGCGAACATCCGCACAGTACAGGAAGCGGCAGACTATCTTGAAAAGCTGTCTGCTGAAAATGAATAGAAAGGAATGTGAATATATGCTTTGCAGTACTGTCCGCGAGATCCTGGTCAATACAGAGAAAAAGTATGGACCGGAAGACGCGATCCGCTATAAAGTAAGTAAGAATGAAATCGAATCAAAAACCTATACCCGGCTGAGAGAAGACAGTGAAAGCTTTTCCAATATACTGAAAGACCTCGGTGAACAGGGAAAACATATTTCTGTCATCGGCATGACTTCTTATGAATGGCTTGTGACATATTTCGGCACGGTCAACAGTGGAAGCGTTATCGTGCCGCTGGATGTGAATCTTCCGGCAGAGGATGTGTGCGACCTGATCGCGCGCTCTGACTCCACGGTGCTGGTATATGATGAAGTGAGAAAGGATGTGGCGGCTATTGCCAGGGAACGCTGTCCTCAGCTTAAGACTCTGATCTCCATGCAGCAGGCAGAGCATGACGGCAGTGTATATTCTTTCCGGAAACTGCTCGGAGAGCACAGTGGCAGCTTTGATTATATGCCGGAGCCGGATCAGCTCTGCACGATCATGTTCACCTCCGGTACGACAGGGAAGAGCAAGGGCGTGATGCTCACCCACAGAAATGTAGCGGAAAATGCCACATGCCTTGATATGAAGATCCCGGAGCGCACGGTCATTATGACAGTGCTCCCCATCCATCACGCATACTGCCTGAGCATGGATATCCTGAAGGGAGTCTCTCTGGGCGCGGTCATCTGCATCAATGATTCTCTGATCCGCGTGGCGAAAAATATCAAGCTTTTTAAGCCGGAAATGATCCTGATGGTCCCGCTCATGATTGAGACGATGGCAAAGAAGCTGGAAGAGGCTGCCCTGCTCCCGGCGAAGATCGTGAAGAGCCAGGTGTTCGGAAAGCAGTTCCATACGATCTGCAGCGGCGGAGCTTATCTGGATCCGTCCTACATCGATATGTTTAAGAAATATGATATCGTGATCCAGCAGGGATACGGCATGACAGAGTGCGCGCCGGTCATCAGCGTCAACCAGAGCTGGAATATCCGTTCGGATTCCGTCGGACAGCTCATCCCCAACTGCGAGGCAAAGACTGTGGACGGAGAACTCTGGGTACGGGGAAGCAGCGTGATGCAGGGATATTATAAGATGCCGGAAGAGACAGCGGAGACCCTGGAGGACGGGTGGCTGAAGACCGGTGATCTGGGATATGTGGACGAGGACGGTTTTGTCTACCTCACAGGAAGGAAGAAGAACCTTATCATTACAAAGAACGGGGAGAATGTTTCACCAGAAGAGCTGGAGAACGCGCTGAGCACAAACCGGCTTGTAGGCGAGGTGCTCGTCAGGGAAAATAACGGCGTGATCGAAGCGGAAATCTACCCGGACCAGGATTATATGAAGAAGAAACGCATCAAGGATGTGAGGGCAAAGCTTCAGGAGGTCATCGATGAGTATAACCGTACGGCAGCGCCTCAGAAAAAGATATACAGTCTGATCGTCAGGGATACGGAATTCGAGAAGACGACCACGAGGAAGATCAAGCGGTTCTAAAGGAATATGCCGATAATCCAAACCTTCAGTGGAAAATAAGATAATTGTAGAAAAGTGACAAAAACTTTACTGAGAGAAGCAAAAATTGATGGGATAATGGCGTGAACATTAGGAAAAATGGCGAAAATGGCCATGTGTACCGGGAAGGGAGAAGTATTGATTTACTTCTCCCTTTTCGTCCGCTATAATTAAAGCAGCGCAGAAATGCGGAAATCAGAGCATATTTTGAATGGATAAGACCAGATTCTGCCTCCCGGATTAAGGGGGGAGGCGGTTTTGGTCTCTTT
>USKR01000132.1 GCA_900555215.1 uncultured Ruminococcus sp. | reverse complement strand
TGTTTATGCTTCACCAGAGGGATTCCATGTCCCAGAAGGAGCTGGCGGCGCAGTTGAATATTACGGCGCCGTCTATCACATCCATGATCCAGAAGATGGAGCGTGATAAATATATCACAAGGGAACCGGACCGGCATGACCAGCGGGTCATGAGGCTGGCTTTGACAGAGAAAGGAAGATCCTGCATCCAGGCTGTGAAAAATGTGGCAGACCGGATGGAAGAAATCTTTTTTCAGGGAATGAGCCTGGAGGAAAAACTGCTTTTCAGGCGGCTTTTGATCCAGGCGGGCGAAAATCTTACGAATTATGAAAGGAAAGAAAAGGCATGAAAAATCTATTTAAGTACGCGGCAGTGCACTGGAAATCCCTGCTCGCGATCATTGCGATCCTGTTTATTCAGGCATACTGCGATCTGTCGCTTCCTGCCTATACATCAGATATTGTAAATGTAGGTATTCAGCAGGGCGGGATCGAGGATCAGATCCCGGAGGCGCTGGCAGCGGACGAGATGGAGAAACTTCTTCTTTTTGTTCCGTCGGAAGACCGGGAGACTGTCCTGGACGCCTATGAGACGGACAGCACCACCTATGATACAGAAGCTTATGTGCTTCGGGAATCTGTTTCGGAGGACGGGGAGCAGGTGGACCGTCTGACGGATATCCTTGCCTGCCCTATGATGCTGACTGCGGGATTTGAATCCGGCAGTGATATGACAAAGCAGATTGAAGCACAGTTAAAGGAAAATCTCCCTGAGCAGATGATATCGGATGATATGACGGTATTCGATATCATGGGGATGATGCCGGCGCAGCAGAGAGACGCGCTTGTGGAAGAGATGGAAAAGCAGATGGGGGACCTTCCGGATACGATCCTGGAGCAGGCGGCAGTCAGCTATGTCGGAACTGCCTATGAAGGTCTGGGGATGGATATGGATGATATCCAGATACATTATCTTCTTGTTACCGGCGGGAAAATGGTATCGCTTGCCTTTCTCGGCATGGCGACTAGTGTACTGGTTGGCTTTCTGGCTTCGAGGGTCGGAGCGGCGACAGGCCGTGACCTGAGAGGCAGTGTCTTCCGAAAGGTTGTAGGATTCTCAAATAATGAGTTTGACCACTTCTCGACCGCCTCCTTGATCACAAGGAGTACGAATGACATCCAGCAGATCCAGCTTATCATTGTCATGCTGCTGAGGATCGTGCTCTATGCACCGATCCTTGCCATCGGAGGGATCATACAGGTATTGCAGACAAATGTATCTATGTCATGGATCATTGGTCTTGCAGTCCTCCTGATCGCGCTGGTCATCCTTGTCCTGTTCCTCGTGGCAATGCCGAAATTCAGGATCCTCCAGACACTGGTCGACAAGGTGAACCTGGTCATGAGAGAAATCCTCACCGGGCTCCCGGTCATCCGCGCGTTCAGTACGCAGGAGCATGAGGAAGAGCGGTTTGACGACGCCAACAGGATGCTGACAAAGACGAACCTGTTCGTGAACCGCGCCATGACCTTCATGATGCCTGTCATGATGCTGATCATGAACGGAGTGTCCGTGCTGATCATGTGGAACGGTGCCCACGGCATTGACGAAGGGCAGATGCAGGTCGGGGATATGATGGCGTTCATCCAGTATACGATGCAGATCATCATGGGATTCCTGATGCTGTGCATGCTCTCTATCATGCTTCCCAGGGCTGCTGTTGCGGCGGACCGTGTGGAAGAAGTGCTCTCGAGCAAGACGGTCATCCATGATCCGGAGCAGCCGAAAGATTTTTCGGGAAAGAAGAAGGGGATGCTTGTGTTTGATCATGTATCCTTTAAATATCCGGGCGCGGATGAAAATGTGCTGCACGATATTACATTTACCGCAAAGCCGGGTGAGACGACAGCTGTCATCGGAAGCACCGGAAGCGGAAAATCCACTCTGGTCAACCTGATCCCGAGATTTTATGATGTTTCCGAGGGCGGCATTACTCTGGACGGGGTTGATATCCGCGATGTGTCCCAGCATGAACTGAGGGAGAAGCTCGGATATGTTCCACAGAAGGGGCTTCTGTTTTCCGGCGATATCGCTTCGAATATCATGTTCGGCAATCCGGACGGAAGTGAGAGCGAGATGATCGAGGCGGCAGAGATCGCGCAGGCGGCAGAGTTCATTAACGCGAAGCCCGAAGGCTATCACAGCCATATCGCACAGGGCGGCTCCAATGTATCCGGCGGTCAGAAGCAGAGGCTGTCCATAGCCAGAGCGGTTGCAAAGCATCCGGAAGTGTTTATCTTTGACGACAGCTTCTCCGCCCTTGACTTTAAGACTGACGTGACCCTGAGGAAAGCACTGAAGAAGAGGACAAAAGACAGTACGGTCCTGATCGTGGCGCAGAGGATCAGTACGATCCTGAACGCTGAGCAGATCATTGTCCTGGATGACGGAAGAGTTGCCGGTATAGGAACTCATCAGGAACTTTTGGAGAACTGTGAAGTTTATCAGCAGATCGCGGCGTCCCAGCTCTCTGAGTCAGAGCTGGCGGCAGGAATGAAGGGGAACACTGCCGCAGATGGAGCAGATATAGGAGAGGAGGTGCCAAGCCATGCCTAGAGGTATGGGAGGCCCCCATGGAAGAAACATGGCGGGAGAAAAGGCGAAAGATTTTAAGGGAACGATAAAAAAACTGATCCGCTATATGAGCGCTTTTAAGGTTCATATGTTTTTTGTGGCAGTGTTTGCTGTCTGCGGTACGGTTTTTAATATTGTCGGACCTAAGATACTGGGAAAAGCGACCACGGAAATCTTTAACGGACTGGTGAGCAAGGTATCAGGCGGCAGCGGGATGGATTTCGGCAAGATCGGAAGGATCCTTTTGATCACTCTCTGCCTGTATCTGATCAGCGCTCTCTGTACGTTCATTCAGGGAATCATCATGACCGGTGTTTCCCAGAAGACGACTTACCGGCTGAGAAAAGAAATCTCAGAGAAGGTCAACCGGATGCCCATGAACTACTTTGATACAAAACCCGTAGGAGAGGTACTCTCCCGTGTGACCAATGACGTGGATACTCTGGGGCAGAGCTTAAATCAGAGCGCAACCCAGATGATTACCTCGGTGACCACCCTGATCGGCGTATTGATCATGATGCTTTCGATCAGTCCGCTGATGACGCTGGTAGCGCTGTTGATCCTCCCGGTGTCAGTGATCCTGATCTCGTTTGTTATGAAGCATTCCCAGAAATATTTCCGGGGACAGCAGGCATACCTCGGAAATGTAAACGGTCAGGTGGAAGAGATATACAGCGGACATAATATTATCAAAGCATTTAATAAAGAAGATGATGTGATCCGTGCATTTAATGATACGAACGCAAAGCTTTATGATTCCGCATGGAAATCACAGTTCTTTTCCGGAATGATGATGCCTGTCATGCAGTTCATCGGCAATCTGGGATATGTAGGAGTTGCGATATTAGGTGGATTCCTTGCGATCCGGAATGCGATCGAGGTCGGTGACATCCAGTCCTTCATCCAGTATGTAAGGAATTTCACTCAGCCCATCCAGCAGGTGGCGCAGGTCACCAATATGCTCCAGCTGACAGCGGCCGCGTCAGAGAGGGTATTTGAATTCCTTGATGAGGAAGAGGAAGACCAGACGGTGACGGATCCGGTATCCGTCGAAGGACTTCAGGGAAATGTGGAATTCGATCATGTACACTTTGGCTACAATCCGGATAAGATCATCATTAATGATTTCTCTGCTAAGGTGAAAGAAGGGCAGAAGATCGCGATCGTCGGTCCTACGGGTGCAGGAAAGACGACAATGATCAAACTGCTTATGCGTTTCTATGACGTGAACAGCGGGGCCATCAAGATCGACGGGCATGATGTACGAGACTTTAACCGCAGCGAGCTCAGAGAGATGTTTGGAATGGTGCTCCAGGACACATGGCTGTTCCACGGAACGATCATGGAAAATATCCGGTACGGAAAGCTGGATGCCACAGATGAAGAAGTGATCCGGGCTGCAAAGGCTGCTCATGTACACCGCTTCGTACAGACTCTTCCGGGAGGATATAATATGGAGCTGAATGAAGAGGCGACCAACGTCTCCCAGGGACAGAAACAGCTTCTCACAATTGCAAGAGCGATCCTGGCGGACCCGAAGATACTGATCCTCGATGAAGCGACCAGCTCGGTAGATACCAGGACAGAGGTTCTTATCCAGAAGGCGATGGATAATCTGATGAAGGGAAGAACCAGCTTTATCATTGCACACAGACTGTCAACCATCCGAGACGCGGATTTGATCCTCGTCATGAAAGACGGTGATATTGTAGAACAGGGAACACATGAAGCATTGCTTGACAAAGGCGGCTTCTATGCAGATCTGTACAATTCACAGTTCGAATCAACAGACCAGACGTGTGCGTAAATCTGGATTTGCCTGTGTGGACTCCCGGCCGGATGAACGTAGAAAACCGCTGAGCATCTTTTCGAAAGCGCTTCAGCGCGGAGGTGTGAGTGGTTGAGGCGACTTCGGAATGAGGCTTGGAAAAAGTAGAAATCAGGGGACATGCGTTGGGATTGGAAGAGGGATTGTCTGAGGCGAAGCTGAGTTGCCCTCTTCCAATCCCTGTTTTTAGCGTGTTCCCTGATCTCGTAGTTTTTCCTGCCTCATGGAGCGGAGCCGATGCCAGCCATACCTCCGCGCTGAATACG
>USKR01000131.1 GCA_900555215.1 uncultured Ruminococcus sp. | reverse complement strand
GCTTATAAGAGCTTCCAGGCAAGAGAGCGTCTCAATGTAAAACTGGGAAGGGAACCTGACTTAGAGGAACTATCTGAAGAACTGGGAGTTGAAAAGGAGGAGCTTGTACAGGCAATGGAGGCAGGCGGAGAGATCGAGTCGCTTTACCGGCCGATCCATCAAAAGGAAGGAAGTGAGATCCGACTTCTGGATAAAATTGAAGAAAAGGAGAGGCGGGAAGATAAGATCCTTGACCGCATGGTATTAAGACAGCTTCTCGAGACGCTGGATGCTGAGGAGAGACAGTTGATCTATCTGCGGTATTTTGCCGACAAGACGCAGTCAGAAGTGGGAAGAGTGATGGGGATCTCGCAGGTGCAGGTATCACGGATGGAGAAAAGGATCCTCCGGAATTTAAGACAGATGGGAACTTAGTCCGGATTGCGCCATATCCTAAAAGACGGCTGTATAACGAATAAATTTCCTGCAAAACCGGATACTATACCTGACGGTATCAATTGCCGGCGTCCGGGAAAACACGAAGCCCAAGGAATCTGTCCCGGATGCAAGAAGAAGGAAAGGTCAGGTGTACGGTATGGAAGACGGGAGAAAAAAGATATGGATCTGCCTCCTGACAGTCGTCATCGCGGCGATTCTGATCGGAGTGATCTATTATTACAGCGCGCCGCAGGAACAGGGAACAGAAGGCTTCCTGATCAGGGAGCAGAGGGAGGAATCCTATGTCTTCTGACAGGATACTTTACATTAAAGGAGACAGGGACATAGAGGTAACGAAGCCGGACGTGACACTCGGGGATATTCTCTCCATGGAATGTGCGGATAAGACGGTGCTCCCGAGAATAAAAGCATTAAGGATCGTAAAATTAAAAAAAACCGGACAGCAGAGGTGCGTGATCTCAATCTTGAAAATCATAGAACGGATCCATGAAGAATATCCGGGGATCCAGATTGAGAACATGGGCGAAACAGATATCATTGTGACCTATGAAGATCAGAAGACTCCTCCAATGGCATGGCATATCCTTAAAACAGCATTCGTCGCGACTGTGACTTTCTTCGGGGCCGCGTTCTCCATCATGGCTTTTAACAATGATGTGGATGTGACAAAACTGTTCGGTCAGCTCCATGAGCTGGTCACAGGACAGGAGACGAGCGGTTTTACCATATTAGAGATCACATACTCCATCGGCATTACTGCAGGGATCCTTATATTTTTTAACCATTTCGGGAAAAAACGTTTTACTGTGGATCCAACGCCGATGGAGGTGCAGATGCGGCTGTACGAAAACGATATCCAGACTACTCTGGCAGAGGATTCGGCTAGAAAGGGGGAGGAGCTGGATGTCGGCACAGTGGGCGCAGCAGATTCTTCTGGCAGCCGTCGGACTTAGCGCGGGGGTGGCCGCGGCCGGAGGATTGTTTGCTTTTATCGTAGAGCTTGGTGTGGTTGCGGACTTTGCCGACCGTACCCATACAGGAGACAGGATTCTGTTCTATGAGACATGCGCGGCGCTGGGAGGAATCCTGGGAAATCTGGTCTATGTATTCGGGATCGGATCATCATCGATGATGCAGTGGCTGTCAGATGGAGCGCGGCTTTCGGCAGGCGGCGGACTGCTCGGTATATTCGGGATCTTTTCCGGCATCTTTGTCGGATGCTGGGCTATGGCGCTTGCGGAGATATTAAATGTATTCCCTGTGTTTATGCGCCGCGCACGGATAGTAAGGTATATAGCGGCGTTTACGATAAGTGTTGCCCTCGGAAAAGGGCTTGGAGCCGGGCTCTTTTTCTTCAGGGGCTGGTAGGATGATCCGAATGCGATTCTTATTGAACTTCTGTTAAAAAAATGGTAGAGTTTACTACGGTTCTGATAAACAGAGGTTCATATATGGAGGGACATATGAGGACAGGATTAAAGATCATTTCTATCTTACAGATCATAGCAGGGCTCTTTGTAGCAGGCGCGGGTGCTCTCACGGCAGCGCTGTTTGCGTCAGGCGATACTTCGGTGGGGTCAACTGTCGAGATGGTCACGCTCAGCGTGGTCTTATTTGTGCTGGAAGGAGCGCTGGGTATCATCAGCGGGGCGCTGGGGCTGCGCGCTGCCAGGAATCCGGAGAAGTCCATGCTGGCAGTGATATGGGGCGGGCTGACCCTGGCATTATCTGTATTTTCTCTTGCCACGGAACCGAGCGTGCAGCAGCTTTTCTCCTGTATTATCCCGCTGCTTTATTTCATATTCGCGATGAATGTCCGAAAGAGCAGGAAGTAATGAAGCAACAGGAGCAGGGGCGGATGGCAGGATTCGAAGAGGAGTATCTGTGTTATGCAGATGCTTCTTTTTTGTTTGTCTGTATGCAGCGGAAGAGGCGAGAGCTGCCGAAGACGGAAAACGTGACGGGAAAGAGGTATTTGTGAACAGAGTGTGAAACATCATAGAGGAATCCTGTAAAATATGATAAAATAGGACCATTGACGCAGAAGGGAGAGACAGCTATGCTTCAGATCAGAGGCATCTGTAAGGAATACCGTACCGGAAGCCTGATACAGAAAGCTCTTGATAAGGTGAGCCTGAACTTAAGAGACAATGAATTTGTCGCGATCCTGGGACCGAGCGGATCTGGAAAGACCACGCTCCTTAATATTATAGGAGGACTGGACCGCTATGACAGCGGAGACCTGATCATCAACGGGATCTCTACGAAAAAATATAAGGACAGGGACTGGGATTCTTACCGCAACCATACGATTGGGTTCGTATTCCAGAGCTATAACCTGATTCCCCACCAGACGATCCTTGCAAATGTGGAGCTTGCACTGACAATTTCCGGCATCGGCAAGACCGAGAGGAGGAGACGGGCCCGGCAGGCTCTTGCAAGGGTAGGTCTTGGAGAACAGGTGCATAAGAAACCGAATCAGCTCTCGGGCGGACAGATGCAGAGAGTCGCAATTGCAAGGGCGCTTGTCAATGATCCGGATATCCTTCTTGCCGATGAGCCTACGGGAGCCCTTGACAGCGAGACCAGTGTGCAGGTCATGGAACTGCTGAAGGAAGTGGCAAGTGACCGTCTTGTTGTGATGGTGACCCATAATCCGGAGCTGGCGCAGGAATATGCCACACGCATCGTGAACCTGAAAGACGGAAAGATTATCTCTGACAGCGATGAATATGTGATCCGGGAGGAGGAGATGCAGCCTCCGAAACACAGGAATATGGGCAAGGCTTCCATGTCCTTTCTCACGGCTCTTTCTCTAAGCTTTAACAACCTTAAGACAAAAAAAGCCCGCACGCTGCTGACTGCATTTGCCGGATCTATCGGCATCATCGGCATTGCGCTCATCCTGTCGCTTTCCACGGGGGTGAATGATTATATCAAGGATATTGAAGAGGAGACTCTCTCGGAATATCCCCTTCAGATCCAGAGCACGGGCTTTGATTTCAGTTCCATCATGGTCAGCGATGAAGCGGCGGGAGGAAGTGAACAGAAAGAATCCGGAGACATCCATGTGGTCGAGATGGTGACGGATATGTTTTCCACAATGGATTCCAATGACCTGGAGTCTCTGAAAAAATATCTGGACAGCGGGGAGAGCGGGATCGAGAAGTATACTAACGCCATCGAGTATTCTTACAATGTGGTCCCTCAGATCTACCGGGAAGAGGGGGACACGATACGGCAGGTACACCCGGATACGTCTTTTGAAGCAATGGGGCTGGGATCGTCTTCCAGCTCAAACAGTATGATGTCCTCCATGATGAGTACGAATGTGTTTTATGAGATGCCGGAGAACCCAGACCTTTATGAAGGACAGTATGATGTAAAGGCAGGGCGCTGGCCGGAGAATTATAACGAGTGTGTGCTGGTGCTCACTTCCGGCGGGAGTATGAGTGATTTCATGCTGTATACTATGGGGCTGCGCGACCCGCTGGAGTTGGATGAGATGGTCCGCCAGTTTATCAATGAGGAGAATGTGGATACCCCTGCGGACATGGGAGAATATTCTTATGACGATATCCTGGGGATCACTTTCCGGCTTGTGAACAGCGCGGATTACTATGAATATGACAGTCAGTACCATGTGTGGAGAGACAAGACGAATGACCGGGATTATATGAGACAGCTTGTGAGAGACGGAGAGAAGCTTACCATCGTGGGGATCGTCCAGCCGTCCGAGGATGCCGGCGCGTCCGCGCTGAATGCCGGGATCTGCTACCCTGCGTCTCTGACAAAGCATGTGGCGGAGCAGGCGGCGCAGGAAGAGATCGTAAAGCAGCAGCTCGCAGAGCCCTCTGTCAATGTGTTTACCGGAGAGCCCTTCGGGGAGGACAGCGGGGAAGATGACTTTGATATGCAGTCTCTGATCACTGTGGATGAGGAGAAGCTGAAAGAGGCGTTTGGATTTGACGCAGATGCTTTGTCGGGGATCGGGGATTCTGTGGATCTCTCCGGTGTGTTCAGCTCAGCCGGGAGCAAGGTGGATCTGTCGGGAATGATCGACCTGGGAGATGCCTGCGCTGCGCCTGGGAGACATTATGGGGGATTTGGATGTCACAGTGTCTCCGGACGGGATGTCCGCTCTTGCGGGCAGCCTGATGGAAGGGTATCAGATTTATGTGCAGTCACATCCCGAAGCAGACTATTCCGGCCTGGGCGAAGCTTTCCAGGATTATCTGTCCACCTCGGAAGCCCAGGAGATCCTGAAGGAAAATATCAG
>USKR01000130.1 GCA_900555215.1 uncultured Ruminococcus sp. | reverse complement strand
TGATCGACAGCAATGAAGCAAAGCTTTCGGATATCCAATCCCAGATCAACGAGAATGCGGAGCTCCTTGAGCAGCTGCGGGCACAAGCTGAGGAAGAAGCAAGAGTGCAGGGGGAAAGCGGCGGTACAACATGGATCGATGGCGGTCCAAATGTGATCACCGGCAATGGCTTTTTCACCCATCCGTGTCCCGGATACACCTATCAGTCCAGCTATTTCGGCGAGGTAAGAGATTTTGATCCTACTCCGCATAAAGGACATGATTATGCCGCGCCTGCAGGTACGCCGACCTATGCGGCAGCGGCCGGGAGAGTTACGATCGCGGGCTGGAGTTACAGTGCCGGAAACTGGGTAGTCATTGACCATGGAAACGGACTGGTCACAAAGTATATGCATCACAGCGCATTGTGTGTAACTGCAGGTCAATATGTAGAGAAGGGACAACAAATCGGAGCAGTTGGGACAACAGGTTATTCCACAGGCAACCACCTTCATTTTCAGGTAGAGCTGAACGGAGTTGCAGTGAATCCGGATTTGTATATGTGATACATAGCAGCATGTGTATGATGTATGGCTGCAGAAAGAATTAAGACGAGGGAGGACAAAGCGGAAGAAGCGTTCTGCTTTGTCTTTTCTTATAGAAGAGACAGAAAAAATCAGGAGAAAGCGGAGAAAAGCAGTTATGGATTGGGAAGCAGAAAAAAAAGCACGGACAAAAAGATTTTGGCTGGGAGTATTTGCAGGATTTCTGGCGGCGGTATTTATCCTTGCAGGAATCTGGTGTGTCTGGCAGATTGGCGGAAGGATGTTCAGAGGCAGCTTTGCGTCCGGGAATATTTCCGAGCAGGATGTGGAGGATAAGCTGGATCAGATTAACGCACTGATCGAGAACTATTATCTGTATGAGGATGAGATAGATGAAGACGCGCTGATAGACGGGATTTATTCGGGGTATGCCAGCGCGCTGGGGGATCCTTATACAGAGTACTATGACAGAGAAGAGACACAGGCTCTCCTGGAGACGACCAGCGGAGAGTTTTCCGGCATCGGTGCTACGATGTCAATGAACGTTGACAGCGGGGAAATCACGATCGTGAATGTATACAAGGATTCTCCGGCGGATGAAGCCGGGATCCGGGAGGGGGATATCCTGTATCAGGTGGATGATAAAGAAACTGCCGGGACTGATCTGGACACTGTAGTATCATGGATCAAAGGAGAAAAAGGTACAGATGTGACACTTCACCTGCTGAGGGACGGAGAAGAGATCGAGACAACAGCTGTCCGTGATATTATAGAAGTGCAGACCGTTGAGTATGAGATGAAAGACGGGAAGATCGGCTATATCGCGGTCAGTGAGTTTGATGATGTGACTTACGACCAGTTCAAGACTGCGCTGGCTGACCTGGAGGCGCAGGGCATGCAGGGGCTTGTGATCGATCTGAGGAATAATCCTGGAGGAAATCTCTCCACAGTTACTGATATGCTGAAGCTCCTTCTTCCTGAGGGAACCATTGTTTCTACAAAAGATAAGTATGGAAATACGGATGAGATTACCTGCGACGGATCTCATGAGTTTACGAAACCTCTGGCAGTTCTGGTGAATCAGTACAGCGCCAGCGCGTCGGAGATCTTCAGCAGCGCCATCCAGGATTACGGCATCGGGCAGATCGTGGGAATGACCACTTACGGTAAAGGCGTTGTCCAGCAGCTGATGGATCTGGGGGACGGAACTTATCTGAAGGTGACGATCGCGGAATACTATACTCCGAACGGAAGGAGCATAAACGGAACAGGCGTTGAGCCGGACGTGGAGGTGGAGTATGAGTATGACGCAGAGAACCCGGAGGCGGATAATCAGCTGGAGAAGGCGCTGGAGGTCGTGAATGGAGAGATCGGAAAATAATTAAGAAAGCATAAATTAGCACTCGAGACTTGACTTGGCTAACAACTCTTGCTATATTACTAATAGAACAGTGATATGAAGGAGGGAATAGCCATGAATATCAATAAATTTACACAGAATTCATTACAGGCTGTCCAGAACTGTGAGAAGATCGCCGCGGACAACGGCAATCAGGAGCTGGCGCAGGAGCATCTGCTCTACGCGCTGCTCACACAGGATGACAGTCTGATTTTAAAATTACTTGAAAAGATGAGTATCCAGGGGCAGCTCTTTATCAACAGAGTGGAGCAGGCGATCAGCAGGCGGCCTAAAGTCCAGGGCGGTCAGGCTTATGTGGGGCAGGATCTCAATAATGTCCTTATCCATGCAGAGGATGAGGCGAAGCAGATGGGAGACGAGTATGTTTCTGTTGAGCATCTGTTTCTTTCCCTGTTAAAATATGCAAGTAAAGATATGAAGCAGGTCTACCGGGAGTTTGGCATCAGCAGAGAGGGGTTTCTCCATGCGCTGTCAACTGTCAGAGGGAATCAGCGGGTGACCAGCGACAATCCGGAAGCTACCTATGATACTCTGAATAAATATGGACAGGATCTGGTGGAAAGAGCAAGAGACCAGAAGCTCGATCCGGTCATCGGACGAGATGAGGAGATCCGCAATGTGATCCGTATTCTTTCCCGTAAAACTAAGAATAACCCGGTGCTCATCGGTGAGCCGGGTGTCGGAAAGACTGCAGTTGTAGAAGGCCTGGCACAGAGGATTGTCAGCGGCGATGTGCCGGAAGGACTGAAGGAGAAGACGATTTTTTCTCTTGATATGGGTGCTCTTGTAGCGGGAGCGAAATATCGCGGCGAGTTTGAGGAACGTCTGAAAGCAGTCCTCGAAGAAGTGAAGAACAGCGATGGCAGGATCATTCTGTTTATTGATGAGCTGCACACCATTGTCGGAGCCGGAAAGACCGACGGCGCTATGGATGCGGGCAATATGTTAAAGCCTATGCTGGCGAGGGGCGAGCTTCACTGTATCGGAGCTACCACGCTCGATGAATACCGCCAGTATATTGAGAAAGACGCTGCGCTTGAAAGGCGTTTCCAGCCGGTCATGGTAGATGAGCCGACAGTGGAAGATGCCATCTCCATACTGAGAGGCCTGAAAGAGCGGTATGAAGTGTTCCACGGCGTGAAAATCACGGACAGCGCCCTTGTGGCGGCGGCGACTCTTTCCAACCGTTATATTTCTGACCGTTTCCTTCCCGACAAGGCGATCGACCTGGTAGACGAGGCGTGCGCCCTGATCAAGACAGAGCTGGATTCCATGCCGACAGAGCTGGATGAGTTGAGAAGGCGTGTGATGCAGCTTGAGATCGAAGAAGAGGCGCTGAAGAAAGAGGAAGACCGTCTGAGCCGAGAGAGACTGGAACATCTCCAGGAAGAGCTTGCCGGGCTGAAAGAAGAGTATGCCGGAAAGAAAGTACAGTGGGAGAATGAGAAAACTTCCGTGGAACGTGTTCAGAAGATCCGCGAGGAGATCGAGCAGGTTAATAAGGATATCCAGAAGGCGCAGAGAGAGTATGACCTTAATAAGGCGGCGGAACTTCAGTACGGCAGACTCCCGCAGCTGCAGAAGCAGCTTGAAGAAGAGGAGGAACGGGTAAAGTCAAAAGATCTGTCGCTTGTCCATGAAGCTGTGACAGATGAGGAGATCGCTCGTATCGTTTCCCGCTGGACCGGAATTCCGGTGGCGAAATTAAATGAGAGTGAGAGGAACAAGACGCTCCATCTTGCCGATGAACTGCATAAGAGAGTGGTCGGACAGGATGAAGGAGTGGAACTTGTAACTGAAGCGATCATCCGTTCTAAGGCAGGGATCAAAGACCCGAGCAAACCCATCGGATCCTTTCTGTTCCTCGGACCTACCGGAGTCGGTAAGACAGAACTTGCGAAGGCGCTTGCCCAGAGCCTGTTCGACGATGAGAACAACATGGTGCGTATCGATATGAGTGAGTACATGGAGAAATACTCTGTGTCCAGGCTGATCGGAGCTCCTCCGGGATATGTGGGATATGACGAGGGAGGACAGCTGACAGAGGCCGTCCGCAGGAAACCGTATTCTGTCGTGCTGTTCGATGAGATCGAGAAAGCGCACCCGGATGTATTCAATGTTCTCCTGCAGGTACTTGACGACGGGCGGATCACAGACTCACAGGGACGTACCGTGGACTTTAAGAATACGATCCTGATCATGACTTCAAATATCGGGGCAGGTTATCTGCTGGAAGGCATCCGCGACGATGGTTCTATTGATGAGAAATGCCAGGAGTTGACAATGAATGACCTGAAAGCACATTTCAGACCGGAGTTTTTAAACCGTCTGGATGAGATCATTATGTTTAAGCCATTGACGAAACGGAATATCCGTGCCATCATAGACTTGTTGATAGCAGATGTGAACAGACGGCTTGAGGAGAAGGAATTGAGGATCGAGCTCACAGAAGCGGCAAAAGATTTTGTTGTTGACGGAGGATATGATCCGATGTACGGTGCGAGACCTCTGAAGAGATATCTGCAGAAGAATGTGGAAACGCTGGCTGCAAGGCTGATCCTTACCGGAAATGTGGGCAGGGAAGACACTATACTGATTGACGTGAAAGATGGAAAACTGACCGCGGAAGTGAAAGGACAGGTAATTGCTGCCGGATAATGAGGGAGATGCAGCAGTATGAAAGGACGGACGTGCCATATGACACCCATTATCTTTCATATCGATGTGAATTCAGCATATTTGAGCTGGACGGCAGTAGAACAATTGAAGAATGGTTCGGCAGTGGATCTGCGCGAGATACCTGCGATCATCGGCGGGG
>USKR01000129.1 GCA_900555215.1 uncultured Ruminococcus sp. | reverse complement strand
TATAAAGCCGACTCTCTCCAAAAGCACGCGCTGACCCTGCTTGGGCGTCGGCGGTCTCATGAGTTCCGCCGCCTGCTCCTTCAGTTCCTTAAAACATGCAAGGAAAGTAGCTATAAGAGTAGAAGCAAGAGCCGCTCCGGCTGCTCCAAGACCATACTGGATATTATACGGGATTGCGAGCTCATTCATATGCTGATACATAATCCCGTAAGCATTGATAATAATATAGGGGAATACCTTCTCACCAAAAAGAATTCCTGCCACACTTCCCGACACAGTGGCAAGAAGCGCGTATCCAATATATTTTCCCGCTATGGAATGCCGCTCATATCCCAGAGCTTTAAAAGTACCGATCAGAGTCCGCTGCTCTTCGACCATACGCGTCATGGTCGTCAGGCTGATCAGCGCCGCAACAAGGAAAAAGATCACCGGGAACACTTCCCCGATAGCCCGCATTCTGTCCGCATTTTCGCCATATCCCGTATAATCGGGAAGATTACTTCTGTCATATACATACCATTCCGGCATATCCAGATTCTGTATTTCTTCCTCCGCATCTGCAAGTTCCTGCTTTGCGTCTTCGATCTGCTGTTCTCCGTCCGCAAGCTCTGCCTCTGCTTCCGCCTGGCCCTCGTAATACTCTTCCCATCCGTCTGCAAGTTCCTGCTCTCCTGATGTGAGTTCTGCCTCTGCGTCGGCAAGCTGCTGCTCACCTGCTTCCAGCTGTACCCAGCCGCTGTTGATCTGCTCCTGTGCTGTGCTGAGCTGAGCCTTTGCGGCATCGATCTGAGCCTGCGCCTGTGCAATGGCCGTCTCCCCGCTCTGGATCTGTTCGTACAGCGCTTGAAGAGCCGCCAGCGTCACATCATCCGTCTTTCCGCTTGCTGCCAGTGCATTGTACTGCTCTTTTGCCGCGTTGAGCTGATCGATCTGAGCATTCAGCGTATCAATATTTGCGTTCAGCTCTTCCGTTCCCTGATCTACTTCCGCCTGACTGTCGATCAATTGCTGACGGTTAGATTCTATCTGGGCTCTGGATGTCTCCAGCTGGCTCTTTCCGCTGTCCAGCTCTGCCTGCGCGTCTTCAAGCTGAGCTCTTCCGTCAGCAAGCTCCGTTTCAGCTTCGGCTCTCCCTTTTTCTAATTCCGCCTCCGCGTCAGCGACTTCCTGCTCTGCATCATTAAGCGCGGTTTCTGCCTCTTCAACTACTTCCTCATACCGTGCTTCCTGACGTTCCTCTTTGATCGCTTCTACATTTTCAAGCACTTCCGCAACCCTGTCATCATATTTATCAGTAAAGGCGGTCAGTTCTGCCGCCCCCTCTACTCTCGCACAGATTTCTGTATATACATCCAGAGAAAAGGCTTCTTCCGGCACATACGCAAACGCGCTCACGCTTCCGTTTCCGATCGTTGCGCTTCCCCTCTGAAAAGAAATGTAATTCGGACTGCTCACAGCGCCTGTGATCGTAAATGTATCCGTAACAAGGGTATCTGCGATATCATCTTCCGTACCGCTGGAAAATGTGACTGTATCTCCGATCTCCAGATTGCTCTCCGCAAGATAATCCACATCAAGGGCGCATTCATCCTCTGCCTCAGGCAGCCTGCCATCTTCAAGCTGCACCTGGTTCATTGTCGGCAGCATGGACATCACATGGACAACGACCTGATTCGCCCCATCCGTACAGAGGACGTCCGAGGAATATCCCCCTTCCGCATATTCGATACCGTCCACAGCTTTAATGGCGCTGAGATCCTCTTCCGAAAGCCCCATTGTACTGATAACCTGGATGTCCATCATATTCTTATTGTCAAAATATTCGTCTCCCGAATACCGCATATCCGGTTCGGAGGCGCGTATGCCTGAAAAAAACGCACATCCGATAGCGACAATGAAAAAAATAGACAGAAAGCGCCCCAGACTGCGCCGGATTTCCATATAAAAATCTTTTCTCAACGCTTTTTTGTTCATCTGTCTTCCCTACCATTCTATCTCGTCGATCGATACCGGATGTTCATTCATCTCCATCTGGGATACCTGTCCGTTCTTAATATGTATCAGGCGGTCCGCCATCGGCGCGATCGCCTGGTTGTGTGTAATCACGATGACTGTCATTCCCCGTTCCCTGCACATATTCTGGAGAAGCTTCAGGATTGCTTTTCCCGTATTGTAATCCAGCGCTCCGGTTGGTTCATCACAGAGCAGAAGCTTCGGATTCTTCGCAAGCGCCCTTGCGATAGAGACTCTCTGCTGCTCGCCGCCTGATAACTGTGCGGGGAAATTGTCCAGACGGTCTCCGAGCCCTACTTCGTTGAGCACTTCCCTGGCATCCAGAGGATCCCTGCAGATCTGGAGTGCAAGTTCTACATTTTCAAGAGCTGTCAGATTCGGCACCAGGTTGTAGAACTGAAATACAAATCCGATATCTTCTCTCCGGTATCCTGTCAGCCGCCTTGCATCGTATGCGGTCACATCCTGCCCGTCCACCAAAAGTTTACCGCTGGTTGCTGTATCCATTCCTCCCAGAATATTGAGCACCGTTGTTTTTCCCGCGCCGCTGGGACCGACGATCACGACAAATTCACCCTTCTCAATGGAAAAACTAATGTGGTCCGCCGCCCGGATCTCCACCTCACCCATTTTATAGATTTTTGTAATCTCCTGTAATTTCACAAATTCACCCATACCGTAATCTCCCGACACATATGCAAAAAGGAGCGGATATCAGCATCCGCCCCAGCCTGATTTCCTGTATCAATTATAACACGGGAATCATCCGAATTGAGAAATTTCAGATTAATTTTACACTTTTTTCTAACGCTTTAGATATGCTTTTTCTCCCTGTTCAGCTTTGCCGAAAACTGGAACAGCACCAGCCCGATAAGAAACATGACAGACAGCGCGCTCACTCCGATATTAATGCTGCCTGTCACCTGGCTTAAAAAGGAGACAAGCGCAGTTCCGAGCACAGACGCCCCTTTTCCGCAAATATCATAGATCCCGAAATATTCCCCTGATTTCTCGGCGGGAATGATCTTGGCAAAATAGGATCTTGAAAGCGCCTGGATCGTCCCCTGGAACATGCCGACCAAAACAGCAAGTATCCAGAAATCAATCTGCGAATCCAGCCAGTATGCATAGACGGCGATACAGAAATATGCCGCGATACAGACGGTAATGATCTTCTCCGGACTGATATTCTTTATGATGCGGCTGAAGATGAGAACAGATGGAAACGCTACGATCTGCGTCACCAAAAGCGCCAGGAGCAGCCCTGTGCTGTCCAGTCCGAGCGCCTGTCCGTAGGCTGTCGCCATATCGATGACGGTGTAGACGCCATCGATATAAAAGAAAAATGCCAGCAGGAAAACAAAGATATGTTTCTGTTTTACAAGCTCCGCAAAAGTCCTCCCCAGACGTTTAAAACTGTTTCTTACGACATGGTCGCCCGCTTCTGAGAAATATCTCTGGCGGTAGGACCGAAGCAGAGGCACTGATGAGAAGAGCCACCAAAGCGCAGTGATAATAAACGCAAGGATCATGGACGTCTGCATGTCCATCCCCAGGCTGCCCCCTCCAAGCACTATACCAAGACATGCGACAAAGGGGATGCAGCTTCCAATATAACCCCAGGCATATCCGTGCGAAGATACGGTGTCCATCCTGTCCGGCTCTGTCACATCAGTGAGCATGGCATCATAAAAGACAAGGCTTGCGGAATATCCGGTCTTCGCCAGTATAAACACGCCCAGGAACCAGATCCAGGACGGCAGGAATCCCAAGAGGATACACCCGAAGACGCCAACTCCCATTGCAATGCAAAAGATCGTCTTTTTAAAATTCTTTGTATCTGCGACCGCGCCCAGCGTAGGACCGAGGATTGCTACGAGAAGCGTACAGATCGAAGTCGCATACCCCCAGTATGCAAGATAATCTACATCCGATATTCCTGCATTTCCGGCAAGAAAATTGAAATAGATCGGAAAGATCGTGGACACCATCATAGTAAACGCAGAGTTTCCCACATCATAGAGCACCCATTTCTTTTCCAGTGAAGTCAGTTTAAATTTCATCTCTCATTCTCTCTTTCTTTTTATGCTGGTCTCCGGAAAGCACCGGGATTTTCTTTTGGTCTGTTCACAGCCTCAGACTCTCCCAGGAATCTCCTTCTCCGAATGTCCGGCGAAACCTCTCCGGCAGTTCTGCATCCTCAAAAAGGACCTTCTGGTACTGCATGATCAGACCTGCCGCCAGCGGCACTGCCCCTGAATACAGCCGCTTAAGAAGCTGACAGTAATCCCGGCACGCCGGGTTGGGCTCAAGGCTCATGACCATGCCGTGCATGGAATCATACTGTCCTGCGATCTTCATTCCGCCAAAAATGATCCTTCTCTTCACATTGCCCGGAGCAAGGAGCATCTTATGGTAAAATATCATTCCCTTTAACGCTTTCTCCGCCAGCTCCGGCGTCAGGCTTTCATAAAACGGCGCGATGACAGCCCCGTTCTCCCGGGACGGATGAATGTGTTTTGTGCCCAGGTACCGTACAGGGTTGATATAGTCTTCTTTCAGGAGAAGGCGGTCAAACTCCATCTCGATTTCGGAATGGCTGATCCCGCTTGTGTGGATCATTTTTTCTATATAAGGATGGCACTCGCTGTCCAGTGCAAAGTGGCAGATAACGCCGTAGATATACGCCCTTGCCGATGCAGGGTCTTCTGCGTTTTTGATCGTTTCCGCCGCGTGGAGGAAAAATTCGTCAGCCTGCCTGTCGTGCAGCGCATATCCCT
>USKR01000128.1 GCA_900555215.1 uncultured Ruminococcus sp. | reverse complement strand
TCTCGTCTTCTCCGGCATTGCGGTAATGGGTGATCAGCTCCAGTTCTTCTTCTGTCAGATATACTGTATCCCCGCTGGCGATGATCCTGCTGGTAAAATAGGGGCCGGAGGTCTCGTTTATGATCCCGGTTTTCGTACAGGTCTGAGTCAGGAGCTGTTCTAACGTTACTTCATAGATATCTGCAATGCGTATGAGCATATCTATGTCAGGGATGCGTTTCCCGGTCTCATAATTAGAATACGCCTGCCGGGAAATATTGAGCTTCTCGCCAATCTGCGTCTGTGTGTAATTGTGGTCTGTTCTGAGCCTGCGCAGATTTGCTGCGAGTTGGATATTAGACACCGGCGTACCTCCATTTACAAGAAATTGATCAAACGATGCAGTGATTTTCACTATTATATCAATTTTTCCTGTAAACAAAGGTGTATGCAACGCAATGAGGAATAAATAATAAAAGTAACAAATCGTTGCTTATTGCCGCGTTTGGCTGAGTGTGCTGTTGTGATACAGTGATGAATATGTTACATCCTCCCCAAGCCATTCCGGAGGACAGTAAGATCGTGCAGTGTCCTCGTCCGGAAATTCAATTTCGGCAAGTACTAAAGGAGCCAGCTCTTTTTCGAAAATATCGAGTTCCAGAGTAAGCCGGCTGTTCAGTGGGATCATATAGCGTTTTTTTACGATGATCCTGCCGTCGGCTTTGGGAATCAGATGCTCATAAGCTTCTTTTGTGAGGGGGAGATTATATTC
Source organism: uncultured Ruminococcus sp. (assembly GCA_900555215.1). GTDB lineage: Bacteria > Bacillota > Clostridia > Lachnospirales > Lachnospiraceae > Mediterraneibacter > Mediterraneibacter excrementipullorum. The sequence goes on along the minus strand of USKR01000128.1, from coordinate 4,084 downwards.
TTCCCTTACCATGAGCCCTTTGGATTTATATGTGAGAAAGTAATGGTCATTATCCCTGCGGATGCGCACTACGGGCGCAGTGCAGAGATAGCCCTGTTCGATATGCCGGCAGGGATAATCTTCCGGACAAAAAGGAAGTTTGTCCAAATCAATGAGAAATTTTCGCTCGATTTCCATAAGGTGTCCTCCTGATACTGAAATAATAGCGCCTTTCAGGTGTATATATTATAGAATATATCGCAATGCAATGCCACATGCAATTTTCCCGCCCGGTATCGCAAAATTTTCTGTACGGCTTTCAAAAATTTTCCGGGCAGCAGTGCCGGAGCACATTGCATTTGCCCGGTGGGTCTGCTAAACTGGAAAAAGAGCGTATAGGCATAGAATAGCAGGAGGTAGAGAAAATGAAGAAAGTTTGTGTATTTCTCGCAGATGGGTTTGAAGAGATCGAAGGACTCACAGTCGTAGATATCCTGCGCCGCGCCGGCATTGAGACAGAGACAGTGTCCGTTATGGGCAGAAAAGAAATTCAGGGCGCGCATGGGATCAAAGTAGAGGCGGACAGTATTCTTGAGGAATCTGGAGCAGAAGCTGCGGATATGCTGGTGCTCCCGGGAGGGATGCCGGGAACCATGAATCTGAAAGCATGCACTGGTCTTATTGAACTGCTGAAATCCTTTGACAGGGAAAAGAAATATATTGCCGCTATCTGTGCGGCTCCAAGTATCCTGGCAGAGCTTGGCATGTTAAAAGGAAGAAAGGCTTGTTCCTATCCATCGTTTGAAGACAAGCTGGACGGAGCGGATATAGTCCGGGAGCCTGCGGTTACCGACGGACACATTACTACCGGACGCGGCATGGGGACGGCAATCCCCTTTGCTCTCAGGCTGACGGCGCTGCTGGCGGGAGAAGCGAAGGCAGAGGAAATAAAAGAGTCTATTGTATATGGCATATAGCAAAGGACCGGGCCCGCAAACGCAAAACGCAGTAACAAACACAAAAAACACTGGAAATATGCGGATGCGTGTGCTATACTGTGTTAATGACTGCAAATGTCTTTTTTCGTATGAAAAAGATACTATTTTGCACATTCAAGGAGGAAGAAAATGAGTTTACAGGTAGAAAAATTAGAACATAATATGGCGAAGCTGACGATCGAGGTGTCAGCAGAGGACGTGGAGAAGGCACTCCAGGCTGCATATCTGAAAGAGCGCAGCAGGATCAGCCTGCCGGGATTCCGCAAGGGCAAGGTGCCGCGCCAGATGATCGAGAAGATGTACGGTCCGGAAGTGTTCTATGACGAGGCTGCAAATCATATGATATCAGAGGCATATGGAAAAGCTTATGAAGAATGCGAACTTGAAATCGTATCTCAGCCGAAGGTTGAAATTACACAGCTTGAAAAAGGCAAGCCGTTTATTTTTACAGCAGAAGTTGCAGTGAAACCGGAAGTTACACTCGGTGAATATAAAGGGCTGAAAGTGGACAAAGTTTCTACAAGAGTCACACAGAAGGAAGTTGACGAGGAGATCGATAAAGAGCGCGAGCGCAATGCAAGAACGATCGAGGTTACAGACCGCGCGGTACAGGATAAAGACCAGGTCATCCTTGATTTCGAAGGCTTTGTAGACGGTGCCGCATTTGAGGGCGGAAAAGGTGAAAAATATCCGCTGACGATCGGTTCCGGCGCGTTTATTCCGGGATTTGAGGAGCAGCTTATCGGTGCCGAGATCGGAAAAGAAGTGGAGATCAATGTGACTTTCCCGGAGGAATATCAGGCAAAAGAACTGGCAGGAAAGGCTGCTGTATTTAAGTGTACAGTACATGAGATCAAGGCGAAGGAGATCCCGGAGCTGGATGATGAGTTTGTATCTGATGTTTCGGAGGAGAGCGAGACAGTTGATGCATATAAGGCTGAGGTAAAAGCTAAGATCAAAGAGCGCAAGGAGCGCGAGGGAAGACAGAAGAAAGAAGATCAGGCTGTGGAGCAGGCTGTCGCAAACGCGCAGATCGATATCCCGGATCCGATGATCGATCTTCAGACAAAGCAGATGGCGGACGATTTTGCGCGCCGTATCATGCAGCAGGGTATGAGCCTGGAGCAGTATTTCCAGTTTACAGGCCTGTCTGAGGAGAAGATGATGGAGGAGTTCCGTCCGCAGGCTGAAAAGCGTATCCGCACGAGACTTGTGCTGGAGGCAGTGGTTGCTGCAGAAAATATCGAAGTATCTGACGAGCGCCTGGATGAGGAGCTGAAGAAGATGGCAGATTCCTACCAGATGGAAGTTGAGAAGCTTAAAGAGTTCATGGGCGACAACGAGAAGAAGCAGATGAAAGAGGATATTGCGGTTCAGGAGGCAGTAACGCTGATCGCAGACGCGGCAGTAGAAGGTTAATTCAGGTTACAGGGAGGTGTGCCGCAGGCACACCTCTTGTCAGGATAAGAAACTCAGAAGGGAGCTGCCTGTTGATAGCGGCGCCCTCAGAGTCAATACCACATGGGGCATTTATTTATAGAAAGGGGTATAGAAGATGAGTTTAGTACCTTATGTTATTGAACAGACGAGCAGGGGGGAGCGCTCTTACGATATTTATTCAAGACTGTTAAAGGAGAGGATTATCTTTCTTGGAGAAGAGGTAAACGACGTATCTGCAAGCGTGGTCGTTGCTCAGCTCCTTTTTCTGGAGGCTGATGACCCGGATAAGGACATCCAGCTGTATATCAACAGTCCGGGAGGTTCTGTGACTGCAGGGCTTGCAATCTATGATACGATGCAGTATATCAAGTGCGATGTATCCACAGTTTGTATCGGTATGGCGGCGAGTATGGGAGCCTTTCTGCTTTCCGGCGGTAAGAAGGGCAAGAGGTTTGCGCTGCCGAATGCAGAGATCATGATCCACCAGCCGTCAGGCGGAGCTCAGGGACAGGCGACAGAGATTCAGATCGCGGCTGAGCATATACTCCGTACAAAGCAGAAATTAAATGAGATCCTGGCGGCGAATACAGGGCAGGATCTGGAGACGATCAAGGCTGACACAGAGCGTGATAATTTTATGTCTGCGGAAGAGGCGAAGGCATACGGTCTGATCGACGAAGTGATCGTGAATCACTAATATTGTATGAGGTGACATTTTATGGCAGGGAAAATGACAGACGACATCGTGAGATGCTCTTTCTGCAACAAAACGCAGGCTCAGGTGAGAAAGCTGATCGCAGGACCAAACGGTACGTATATCTGTGACGAGTGTATCGCGATCTGCTCTGAGATCATAGAGGAAGAGCTGGATTACAACGAGAGAGAAGTATTTGACGACATCAATCTCCTGACGCCGGAGGAAATGAAGGCGTTTCTGGATGATTATGTGATCGGACAGGATGAGGCAAAAAAAGTACTTTCAGTCGCGGTCTACAACCATTATAAAAGGATCATGGCAGGACAGGATCTTGGCGTCGAGCTGCAGAAAAGTAATATCCTGATGCTCGGACCGACCGGATGCGGGAAGACGCTTCTCGCCCAGACGCTCGCAAAGATCCTGAATGTTCCGTTCGCGATCGCGGATGCGACAGCGCTGACGGAGGCTGGATATGTGGGCGAGGATGTGGAGAATATTCTTCTCAAGGTCATCCAGGCTGCGGACGGGGATATCGAGCGCGCGGAGCACGGCATCATCTATATCGACGAGATCGACAAGATCACGAGAAAGTCTGAAAATCCGTCTATCACCCGTGATGTATCAGGAGAAGGCGTACAGCAGGCTCTCTTAAAGATCATCGAAGGCACGGTTGCATCTGTCCCGCCCCAGGGCGGCCGCAAGCATCCGCATCAGGAGCTGATCCAGATCGACACAACGAATATCCTGTTCATCTGCGGCGGGGCATTTGAGGGCATCGATAAGATCATCGAGACAAGGCTTGACAGAAAGTCGATCGGATTCAATGCTGAAATTGCCTCAAAGCATGAGTATGATATGGATGTGCTCCTTCACGAAGTACTGCCCCAGGATCTGGTGAAATACGGGCTGATCCCGGAACTGGTCGGAAGGCTTCCGGTAACGGTTTCCCTGGATCTGCTTGACAGAGAGG
>USKR01000127.1 GCA_900555215.1 uncultured Ruminococcus sp. | reverse complement strand
TCAGAGAACTCCATCACGCTCTCAAAAGAGGTCATCTGTATGCCCGCGTCTGCGCAGATTTCTTTGAACTCATTGAAATCCATGTTCAGGCTGCTGATAAACATTCCTGATACGCCCTTGACGCCGTCCGATTTCAGGATGCGCAGGATTTCTTTCTGTTCCATTGTATCCGTGAGCACAACGCAGGGCACGTCTGTTACGTTGATAACAGAGTTCAGGTCAAGCCTGTGCATGAATACGATCTCCGTGCTGTACTCCTCGATCAGGTGCTGTTGTTTGAACAGCGCGTCAAAATCATTCAAGGAGACCGCGATCCTTTCCTTTCCGAACCGCTTGGATACTTCCTCGATCAAATCCATGGAAAGCGGTTTTGAAAAGTTCAGCACCGCGCGCTTTGCCCCGGCATAGAGGAGTTTCTTCACGTCTTCTGTCCTTCTGATATTTCCCCCTGCGATCATGGGGATGCTGATAACGCGGTTGATCTTTTTGATCAGATCGATGGATTCGTCATGTTCTTCGTCCGTATTGGAGAGGTCGAACACGATCAGCTCGTCCGCGCCTTTCTCGCTGTACTGTTTTGCCAGCTCAATGACGTCGTCTGACACGATTGTCCGGTCGTCGAACCATTTTACTGCCTTTCCGCCGTCAATAAAGATACACGGGGTCAGTCTTTTATAACTCATGTATTTATTCTCCTTTTTTATCCGTTCCTTCTCTGTCTGCATGTTCAGGAAAAATACAGGATTCCGGCCTGTACGGTGCTCAGAGAGTCCCCTTTGTGGACCATACTTCTGTGATCCGCGGTTCCATGGACACTGCCATGTCAAGCGCCTTCCCGAATGCCTTGAATAATGCTTCTGCCATATGATGATTATTCCCGTCTTCCAGGATCTTTACATGCAGGTTCATAGCCGCGCTGTATGAGACTGCATAGAAAAACTCACGCACCATCTCCGTATCCATTGTCCCGAGCCTGGGCACGGTAAAGTCTGCCTGATATTTTAAATACGGCCGTCCTGAGAGGTCAACCGCGCACAGAGCCAGCGTCTCGTCCATGGGAAGAATAAAATAGCCGTAGCGTTTGATCCCCGCTTTATCTCCAAGGGCGTCTGCGATCGCCTTTCCCAGGACAATCCCCACATCCTCTATGGTGTGATGGCTGTCCACCTCAATATCGCCCTTCACCTTTACATCCAGGTCAAAGAGCCCGTGGCGCGCAAACCCGTCCAGCATATGATCAAAAAACGGGATACCTGTATCAATCTTATTACAGCCCTGTCCGTCCAGATTGATCGTAAGGCTGATATCTGTTTCCTTTGTCTTTCTTATACAGCTTCCGATCCGCCGTTCCATCTCTTCTTACCTCCTATTCGTCTTTGCCGTCAAAACGCACTTTGATCGAATTCGCGTGGGCAGTCAGATACTCTGCCTCTGCAAACTGTTCGATATCTGTGTGGATCTTCTCAAGAGCATCCCGCGAATAGGATATGATGCTTGACTTCTTGATAAAATCATCAACAGACAGCGGGGAAAAGAACTTCGCCGTGCCGTTGGTCGGCAGGACGTGGTTCGGACCTGCGAAATAATCTCCGAGAGGTTCGCTGGAGTATTTCCCAATAAAGATAGCGCCCGCGTTCCGGATCTTTGTCATCACCTCAAATGGATTTTCCGTCATGATCTCCAGATGCTCGGACGCGATCTCATTAGCCGCGTCAATGGCGTCTTCCATATTCTCTGCCACAAGGATATGTCCGTAGTTATCCAGTGATTTCTGTATGATCTCTCCCCTGGACAGTTCCCTGACAAAGGTGTCCGTCCAGTCTGATACCTTCTCTGCGAGCTCCATGCTCGTGGTCACAAGGATCGCGCTGGCAAGCTCGTCGTGCTCTGCCTGGGAGAGCAGATCCGCTGCCACATAGCGGGGATCCGCAGTCTCGTCTGCAAGGACAAGGATCTCGCTGGGGCCTGCGATCGAATCAATGCTGACATGACCGTACACAGCCTTTTTCGCCAGAGCTACGTAAATGTTGCCCGGGCCCACGATCTTATCCACTTTCGGGATGCTTTGCGTGCCGTACGCAAGAGCGGCAACCGCCTGGGCCCCGCCTGCCTTGTACACTTTGTCCGCTCCGGCTTCCTTCGCCGCTACCAGTGTAGTGGGCGTCACCTTCCCGTCCTTTCCCGGGGGCGTTACCATAATGATCTCATCCACTCCTGCCACCTTGGCAGGCATGATGTTCATGAGGACAGAAGAGGGATAGGCTGCTTTTCCGCCAGGCACATAGACGCCCACTCTGGCAAGAGCGGTCACCTTCTGTCCGAGGATCGTACCATCCGGTCTGCTGTCGAACCAGCTGTACTGCATCTGTTTCTCATGATAAGAACGGATATTGACGAGCGCCTTTCTGATCACGTCGATCAGCCCGGGATCTACCGCGTCATACGCCTCCTTTACCTCATCTTCTGTGACAAGGATATTAGACGCATTGATTTCCGCGCCGTCAAATTTTTTAGTATATTCAGACAGCGCCTCATCTCCGCGCTCCTTTACAGCGTCAAGGATCACCCGCACGCTCTCTTCATATTTGCCGTAACTGTTAGGGCTGCGCTTTAACAGATCCTCCAGCAGGTTTTTCTTTGTATTCTGGTCAAGTTTCTCTATTCGCATAATTTCCTCCCGCCTTACTCGTCTCTGAGCAAAGTACGTAAATCTGTGATCAGTTTTTTGATCCTGTCATTCTCCATCCGCATGCTTACCGGATTAACGATCATGCGGGCAGAAAGAGGACACACCTCTTCCAGGACCACGAGACCGTTTTCTTTCAGTGTAGTTCCGGTCTCCACAATGTCCACGATCACTTCCGAAAGCCCCACGATCGGTGCAAGCTCGATGGAGCCATTCATCTTGATGATCTCCACGGTCTGATGCTTTTTATTATAGAAATAATCTTTTGCGATCTTCGGATATTTCGTTGCGACACGGATCAGCTCCCTGTGCTGCAGGAGCTCCGCAGCGTCCTCATGGCCGCAGACGCACATCCGGCATTTCCCAAAACCCAGGTCCAGGACCTCGTGTACTTTCCTGCCTTCTTCTATGATCGTATCCTTTCCGACGACTCCGATATCCGCCGCCCCGTATTCCACATAGGTGGGGACATCCGGTCCCTTCGCGAGGAAGAATCTCAGCTTCAGTTCCTCGTTCGTAAAGATCAGTTTCCTGGAATCTTTGTCCTTCATCTCCTCACAAGTGATGCCCAGTTTTTCCAGCATATCCAGCGTTTTGCTCGCGAGGCGTCCCTTTGTGAGGGCAAATGTCAAATATCTCATAAATGATGCTCCTTTAATCCATGCCCGGTATCTTTACCAGCTTTTCATCTCCTGTCCGCAGGTTTACCATCTCGATCTTCTGGTCATCTCTCAGATAGAGCATGGCCGCGGCAGAGGTCCGCTTTGCGTATTCCTCATATATGTCCCGCTCATCTTCGAGTTCTCTTTTAATGAGTTCGATATTGCGGCCCTTTTTGCGGAAGCTGCACGCAAGGGCAACCGCCTGTTCTTCTGTTGCCCCTGTATAGACGATAAGATTGCGGTGGATCGTCTCCACAGGGATCTTCTGTCTTCCGAGGGCACCCATAAGTTCATCCAGGAGGATGGCAAAACCGATGGATGGGGTATCCTTCCCGAATTTTTCCAGCAGACGGTCATAGCGTCCTCCTCTGACGACCGCGTCTCCGGTACCGAAAGTATAGGCACGGAAAATAATTCCTGTATAGTAACCGTAATTGCCGGTCATGCTCAGATCGAATGTGATATGATCGTCCGCTCCGTACAATTTCAGCAGGCGGAATATCTGCTGAAGGCGGGTGACGGCAAGCCTTGCATCCAGATCCGGCGCGGCGCCCATTGCCAGTTCCAGCACCTCCGGGCCGCCGGTCAGTTCCGGAAGGAGACGGAAAGCCTCTCTTATGCTTTCCTTTACTTGATGCGCATCCAGAATTTCTTCTACTCCAAAAAAATTCCGGTTCGTGATGAGGGCGCGGATCTCCCGGTTCTCATCTTCCTCAAGCCCTGCGGCTTTCAACAGACTCCTGATAAAATCAACGTGTCCCAGGCTCACCTGGAATTCCTCCAGTCCGACCTGCTTTAAGCTGTCCGCCACCATGGCAAGCATCTCCGCGTCCGCTTCTACCGAGTCCAGTCCGATCAGCTCTGCTCCGAGCTGCGTATTCTCTTTTAAGCGTCCCTGATAGCTGGAATGGTTGATAAATGTATTTCCTGCATAACAGAGACGGATCGGCATATCTTCTGATTCAAACAGAGTTGCCGCCGCTCTTGCGACTGAGGGGGTGATATCCGGGCGGAGTGCCAGGATATTGCCCTCCCGGTCGAAAAATTTATAAAGCTCCTGCGTAGAAGTGGATCCGATTTCTTTTCGGAAGACCTCATAATATTCAAATGTCGGAGTCTGTATATCCTGATATCCATACAGATGCAGTACCTTGTTAAGTTTTCTCTGAAGTGTAAGTTTGGTCTCACATTCTTTGTTATAGATATCCCGGACACCTTCCGGGGTGTGAAGTTTCTGTTCCATATAGCGCCCCTTTCACTTTACCGTGCTAACACGTTAAATTACCCTTGTAATTATACGGATTTTCCTCATATCTGTCAATCCCTGAGGTCCAGGTCTTTCTGGATATAGTCGAGGTATGGGACAAAATAGCCGTTCTTAAGCTGCATGAACCATTCCGGTTCCAGCTCATCATAGCGGAAGCTTTTCCTGCCTCCCTGCATGCCTCGGTCCCAGAATTTCTTAATCTGTTCGTATCTCATATAGTACAGTTCATCGCGCTCTGTATAGTAGATCAGCAGGAACGAGATCCCGCCCTGCCGCTCG
>USKR01000126.1 GCA_900555215.1 uncultured Ruminococcus sp. | reverse complement strand
GTGATTCCCTTGGGAACCGTGCGGTTTCCGTCTGCCTGGTACAGGATCTGCTCCACAGAGATCGTGCCGTAAAGGCATCCTGTATATGACGGCGCATAAATCTTCAGTCCGCTGTCGTCTGTTACAATAAGGTATCCCTCATCCCCGACTTTATAGGTATCCTCTGTCTGCGACTCGATATAGATATCATTCTCTCCCGCATTTGCAGCCGTCCCTGCCGTTACCTCAAGATCCAGGCCTGTAATGTCAAGGAGATCCGTCTTCATATTAGCAGCTGCCGCCTCGATGCCTGCTCCGGCAGCATCGTTATAGATAATCCGTGTCGCCTCGCTGAGTTCGAACTCGCCGCTGTACCCATACCACTCCTGAAGAGACGGGATCACTTCCGGCTTTGCATTCGGCTCTGCAGTTTCCGGGAAGTATTCCTGCGGATAAGCCGCGCTCTGATCCGGAACGATAAGCGTCAGATTTTTTTCTGCGTATTGTGACGGATCTTTCTCATTTTCCACACGGACGATCAACGTGACTTCTTTGCCCCCGATATTGTATCCGTTTAAGTTTCCATCATTGTCAACAACATTTTCCAGGCTGCTGCCTCTGACATAGATCTTTGCGCCTGCTGCCTCCTTATTGACAGTTACTCTCCCGTCAGTGATCACCAGATCCTGAGCGCTGATCGAATCCAGCACCGCGTTTACATCCACATTGACCGTATCATCAAAGATCTCGATCTCGCGGAGGTTTACATTATTTCCCGGCGCCTGCGCGTTTACTTTTGTGATATAGACAAGGACAAATCTCTGGAGCTGCACGTCTTTGGCAAGCGCCGGTGTTGTATCCTCTGTGATCGTATCCGTGTTTGCCTCCGTATCTGCTATATCCTGTCCTGTCCCATTGACAACAAAGCCATTCGAGGACTGGCGTTTAACAGAAACAACTTCTGTCCATTCTGAGAGATTCACCGACGTATCCTCCGGATCTGCGGTCAAATCCGAGCTCTCTGCTGTAAGGATCCGATATTCCATGGGCCATACTTTCATGTTATACCATAATTTGATGGAAGTTATCGAGGCAGGTTCCGCGTCTGCCCCGCGGTCAATCTGTATCCACTGCGGGGTCTGGTTTTCTTCGTCCTTCTCTGTACCCGAAGCCGCTCCCCAGCTTTTCATGTCATCAGAATTCCACTGCTGCGCCTGATCTTTTACTCCGTCCACTGCCAGTTCAGGTCCGGCAGTGTTTGCAGTAGATGAAGCGATCACTTCTTTTCCGAGCACCAGATTGTTTCCCACTGTTTCCAGAGGCGCCGCCTCTGCTTCCGCAGCCAGCAGGCCCGGCAGCCCTGATACTGTCAGGGCCGCAGCCAGCAGCATTGCTGTGACTTTTCTTCCGCCTTTTTTCATAAACAATTCCTCTCTGTTTCCTTTTTTATAGTGTTTCGCAACACGACTTATGACTTTCAGATTTTGGTTTTCCTTCTCTTTGCCGCTGCGGCTGCGAGAACTCCCGCTCCAATCACGGCGGCTGCATATCCAAACGGCGGCTGTGTATTGTCACCCGTTTTCGGTGTCTTTGCCTGTCTGGACATCTTTACTTCCGTCAACTGACTGTCCAGGTTTCTCCGGCGTTCCCGGATCTTCCGGTTTTTCCTCTTCTCCGTCATCAATCTTTGTCCACTTAGCATAGAGAGTCATATCTTCTGTAACTACGGCATTTTCAAACTCAAATGCCTCTGTACAGGCTTCATCTGTATACCATCCTCCGAAAACATACCCTGCTCTCACCGGATCCTCCGGTCTTGTCACATGGCCGTTTTCGTCAGCCTGAAGGAAGATATCCTCTCCCGCCCCGTTCAGTTTCAGCGTTATTGTTATCGCCGGCGGTTCAGGCTCCGGCTCTTCCACTGTAAATGCGACTTTATATTCTTTTGTCGTTCCATCTTCGGCTGTCACTGTAAGTACTGCTTCTGCTTTTCCATCCACAATCGCAACAGGTTCTGCCTTCACGGATGCCGCATCGCTGGACGCCTCTCCCTCAAGTCTTACCGTACCTTCAGCCCCCTCAGGAAGGGTCACTTCATAAGATGTCTCCACGGCGGAGAAGTCTGCCACCGGTACCGGAGTCCCGTCATTCAGCACATAGGAAAGAGATGCAAGATCTGCGTTGTTATCCTTTACGATCTCTTTTTCACGGAACACCTTAAAACAGTCAATATTAAAGGCATTTCCTGTGGAAGAAGGATTTTTGAGCCCGTTATTTTCAAGTCTGATCGTATGCTCGCCTTCTTTGTCAAATACTTTGGTAAACGCGCGCTTATTAAACTGCTGAGCCGCGGTGTACTGATCATCCACGCCGACATGTTCGCCGTCGATCAGGATATCGATCGTGCCGGCTCCTGGTCCTGTCTTTGTATATACAGAGATTGCTTTGCCTGTAAAAGTATATTCTACATATGTATCTGCAGCTGTGTAATATATGTGTGTATTTCCATGTCCCTGTGATTCGCTTCCGGATACAAGCCTGTAACCGTCACTCTTCTCGACCCTTTCATCCTCTGCCTCTACATACTCTACGTCATAATCTTCTTCCGAAGGCTCGTCATCACTTCCGGGATCGGGCTCAAGCCCCGGATCTCCTTTGTCAGGGATAAGGTCCACGGATTCTCCATTATAGATACCGGCATTGATTTTACCGTTGTTTACCGACGCGTTTCCGTAGAAATCCTTAGTTGGGCCTCCCTCTAAGACTGCCGGATCTCCCGCTTCCAGAGCAGCCGATCCATGCACCAGTTTTGCCATCTCCATGGCGTCCTCAAGGGACTCTGTCCCATAGAAGGTCCCGGCCAGAGGGGACTCGTCAACATAACTATTTTTGCTGTTCTTTCCCGCATTCTCCGGCTCGCTGGATGAATGCGCCCCTGCAAACACATTGTTTCTAAAAGAAGTATTTGCCCCGGTCATATATGCGTCCTTCGTGGATGCCATTCCTTCGTTCGGGAAATAGAAGATATTGTTCTCAAACAGGATCTCATCTCCTTGATATACAGGATGTACTACATTATTGTTGACAAATGTATTGTTATATACTTTTGCCTTCTCGATCTTTGTATTTGCATCCTCGCCCACACATACGATCACCGCCTGATGTGCCGCAAATCCTGCCGTATCATTTACGCTCAGGTTGTATCTTACGGTATTGTTTCTGTTGTAGGAATTGGTCCTTACATGGAGCATGATCCCTCCGCCCACATTATTGTGAGTGTAGTTATACTGGATAATGCCGTTTTCTGTCATATCATCCAGGTTAAACGCCATGCCGTCCATCGTATTCTTTCCGTTGCACACTTCGTTGTACTGGAACACCATTCCGTCTGCGCGGTCGCACCAGATTCCGCATCCGTAGCCTGCATATGTCTGCTGGAACGTATCTACAAGATTTCTTTCAACAAGCGCGCCTGACGTATACAGCGGCACAATTCCCGCGCGCTGCACGTTGCGGATCTCATTTCCTCTGATCACCACGTTTGTATGACGGTAAGCCTTGTTATCCAGTTCACCGCGGATATTTGTAGTAGTGATCCCGTTGGCATGGCAGTTTTCGATCTTATTATTCTCGATCAGGATATCGTCAAATGTTGTCGGCTGCCCGTCAATGACTGCTCCTGCAGTAGAAGAGCTCGTTGCATTTGTCAGGTCTCTTTCCGTATAGCTCACAACATTAATGCCGCCGGTACGGTGCGTAGTCCTGGAACCGTAGAATGTAGTCCCTCCGTTTTCCGGCACTACATCCCAGATCGAATCCTGTCCGTTATAGCCGCGGATATCAGAGATCTCGCAGTTTTTAATATAGATATGATGATAGGTTCCGCCGCCGTACGCTTCTACACGGATACCGCTTCTTTCTTTATCCTGCCCGTCATCGCTCCAGTTTTTGACGCGGAGATTATTGATCTCCCAGTATTCCTGGTTGCACAGATAGACTGCCGAGCCTTCTTCGCCAAACGGACCGTTATCTCGGAATGTTGGAGCGTCAGAATATCTTCCGTTTCCATCGATCAGCGGCTTTTCCCCTTCCCCGTACATATCGATAACGATCGGATCTTCCTCTGATCCGCTTCCCTTCGGATAAAGCTGTCCCCGGAACTCAGATCCCGCCTTGATCAGGATCTTATCTCCCGCGGCAAACTCAATTCCATTGATATCTTCCAGAGAATCAAATGCTGTATCCTCAAACTTACCGTCTCCGTCCGGAGCAGCGGAAGAATCGAGATAATATGTCGTATTCCCTTCAGACTGGATATAATCGTCCTCCACGACATCCTCCAGACTTATCACTTCAAAATAGTCAAAATTGAAATTAGAACGTTCGCCCTCAACCGTTGTCAGGATCAATGTATGCTGTTCGTTGTCCGCGCTGAGATTCAGCGCTTCGAACAGCTGCTGCTGAAATTGTGCTGCAGAACTGTCGATATACTCATCTATTTCCTTTGGTTCGCCGTCATCAACCTGAACAGACAGTTTTCCTGCCCCATTGCCGAGCTTTGTATAGAAGCGCACGCCTGTCCCCTCAAATGTCAGAGTCACTGTCGCGCCGATCTTCGATGTTTTGATGTGGGCGCCTCCATTGGAACTTGGCTCGTTCTCCACAACAAAGCTGTCCGTCATGCTTGATCCGATCTGGGGATCCAGCGTCACATGATCTCCATCCTCCGCCTGTACCTTTGTCACAGTTGTTTCCGGCTGTGATGCACTGCTGTCATCAGCATCTCCGGCTGCAGAGACCTGCATCATCGGCATCCCCCACATGCCCGTCATGGGCAATGCCAGCATCACTGCAAGGGCTCCCCCCATGATCCTTCCGATCAATTTCTTTTTCATTTTCCACCCTTTCCTGAATTTGTGCCTAAAATTAC
>USKR01000125.1 GCA_900555215.1 uncultured Ruminococcus sp. | reverse complement strand
GCTTTACTCACTCCCAGGTTCCACGACAAATCCAGATTTAACTCTTGAAATTTCCCGGGGACAGTGGTATTCTGTTCTATGTCGTGCTAAAGCACGAAAGATAAACTCAGGAGAGTCTTTTTCCCGTCTGTATCTGTAATGCAGATCAATCGGGGAAGAGCGCCGAAGGTGTAAGCGGCGCCGGGGAACAGCAGCAGATCCGGGTTATCCGGGACGGCTGGAATTTCCACGCGGCTGCCGTGAGTCTCTCAGGCAAAAGGATGGAGGTATAAAGGAATGTTAGAGCAGATCGATAAGATCATCACAGTGATCGACAATGCAGTGTGGGGACTGCCGTTGATCATTCTCATCCTGTTTACAGGATTTCTTCTCACAGTTCGGCTGGGGCTTTTACAGATAAGGCATCTCGGCAAAGCATTTAAATTCATGTTAAAAAATGAAGAGGAAGGCGAAGGCGAAGTGACCAGTTTCGGAGCACTTTGTACGGCGCTGTCAGCAACAATCGGAACAGGGAATATCGCGGGTGTCGCAACGGCAATCGCCGCGGGAGGACCGGGAGCTCTGTTTTGGATGGTTGTAGCCGCGTTCTTCGGAATGGCCACAAAGTATGCGGAAGGGCTTCTTGCGATCAAATACCGTACGATCGACAAAGAGGGGCATGTTCTGGGAGGACCGTTCTATTATATCGAGAACGGTATGGGGAAGAACTGGAGATGGCTGGCAAAGATATTTGCATTTTTCGGGGCAGGCGTAGGGCTGTTTGGCATCGGGACATTTACCCAGGTGAACAGTATTTCTTCTGCAGTTAAGAATTTCTTTGACCCGGAGTCATCACATATAGTGTTCTCTATGTTTGGAAGAGATTATTCACTTGCAACTGTTGTCACCGGACTGGTACTTACATTCTGCGTGGGTCTTGTCGTGATCGGCGGGATCAAGCGTATTGCCAAGGTATCGGAAGTTGTGGTTCCGTTCATGGCGGTCCTGTATGTGGCGCTTGGTCTTATTATTATAGTCACGAATATTACGGCTGTTCCGGCAGCGCTTGTGTCAATCGTGAAGTCAGCGTTTACGGGAAGCGCGCTTGCCGGCGGAGCGATGGGCAGTATGGTCGTGGCAATGCAGAAAGGGATCGCAAGAGGAATTTTTTCTAATGAGTCAGGTCTCGGAAGCGCTCCGATCGCAGCTGCAGCGGCGGTGACAAAAGAGCCGGCGCGTCAGGGCTTGGTTTCAATGACAGGCACATTTATCGATACAATTGTAATCTGTACCATGACAGGGCTTTCGGTGGTGATCGCAGGGACATGGCTGAATCCGGAACTGGAAGGCGTAGAAATTACCATGGCTGCATTTCAGCAGGGACTTCCGTTCCCGCCGGCAGCCGCATCGTTTTCCCTGATGCTGTGCCTGGTGTTCTTTGCGTTTACAACGATACTCGGGTGGAACTATTATGGAGAGCGGTGTATTGAATATCTGTTCAACAGAAAAAAATCTGTTGTGACAGGATACCGCTGGCTGTATATCCTTGCTGTTTTCATAGGACCATATATGACAGTTGCGGCAGTGTGGAATATTGCAGATATCTTCAATGCGCTGATGGCGTTCCCGAACCTGATCGCCCTCCTGGCATTGAACGGAGTAGTAGTGAAGGAGTCTAAAGACTATTTTAACAGGCTCAAAACGATGAAATAAAATAATTGGTATTTTTTGGATAAAGTGTCAGAAACAGTCTGTATTCCTCTTCGGAAAAAGAAGATGAGTACAGACTGTTTTTATGCCTGACCTGAAATAACCAGAAAATTTATGTTTCGGATATTATTTGTATAACAAGAAAAGTAAATAATTTCTTTAAACCGATAATCTTTTTGTCAGGCCGTGTAGTTCTGAAAATACTGTATCGTGTGTTTTTGGGATTGCATTATACTACATTTTGTATTAGAATGAATTCCAGACGGATAACAGCGCTGACGCAGGACGCTGTTCCAGATAGACGATAACATGGAAAATGAGGAGGAACAGAATGAAGATCATCAAGAGAAACGGGGCAGAAGAAGTATTTGACATAAAAAAGATCGTAGTAGCCGTGACAAAGGCTGATACGTCATCGGAAAATAGAAGTCTGACAGATTCTCAGATTGAGGATATTGCAGAATTTGTGGAATTTAAATGTAATAAGTTAAACCGCGCGGTATCAGTGGAAGAAATCCAGGATATGGTAGAAAACCAGATCATGGCAACAGGTGCTTTTGACCTTGCGAGAAGATATGTGAGATATCGTTTCAAGAGGTCACTTGTCAGAAAGGCAAATACTACGGACAACAGGATCCTCTCCCTGATCGAGTGCAATAATGAAGATGTAAAGCAGGAAAACTCAAACAAGAATCCAGCTGTAAACAGCGTGCAGAGAGACTACATGGCGGGGGAGGTGAGCCGTGACCTGACACAGAGAATGCTGCTTCCGGAGGATATCGTGGAAGCTGACAAGGCTGGGATCATTCATTTCCATGACTCAGACTATTATGCACAGCACATGCATAACTGCGATCTGGTCAATCTGGAAGATATGCTCCAGAATGGCACGGTCATCAGCGGGACTATGATCGAGAAGCCGCACAGCTTTTCAACTGCATGTAATATCGCTACTCAGATCATCGCGCAGGTGGCGAGTAACCAGTATGGCGGGCAGAGTATTTCTCTGGCACATCTGGCGCCGTTTGTGCAGGTGTCCAGAGACAAGATCCGCGCAGAGGTGCTCGGCGAGATGAAGCTGGTCGGTATTGAGTATCCGAAAGAGGTGCTGGACGAAATCGTGGAGGGACGTCTGAAAAAGGAAATCACAAAAGGTGTCCAGACTATAGAATACCAGGTGATCACTCTGATGACGACAAACGGACAGGCTCCGTTCCTGACTGTATTTATGTATCTGAATGAGGCGAAGAGCGAGGCGGAAAAGAGAGACCTTGCCATGATCATCGAGGAGACGTTAAAACAGCGTCACCAGGGTGTAAAGAATGAGGCAGGCGTCTGGGTGACTCCGGCGTTCCCGAAGCTCATCTACGTGCTTGAAGAAGATAATATTGATGAAGGCACTCCATACTATTATCTGACAGAGCTTGCTGCGAAATGTACGGCAAAGCGTCTTGTGCCGGATTATATTTCTGAGAAGAAGATGAAGGAACTCAAAGAAGGCAACTGCTTCCCGGTTATGGGCTGCAGGAGTGCGTTAAGCCCGTGGAAGGATGAGAACGGAAACTATAAGTTTTACGGACGTTTCAACCAGGGTGTTGTGACCATTAACCTTGTGGATGTTGCCCTGTCTTCCGGAGGGGATATGGAGAAGTTCTGGAAGATTTTTGACGAGAGGCTGGATCTCTGCTACCGTGCACTCATGTGCAGGCACAACCGCCTGAAAGGCACGCTGTCCGATGCGGCTCCGATCCTCTGGCAGTATGGCGCTCTGGCGAGGCTGAAAAAAGGTGAGACTATCGACAAGCTCCTCTACGGCGGATACTCCACGATCTCTCTCGGATATGCAGGATTGTATGAGTGCGTGAAATACATGACCGGCAGATCCCATACAGACCCGGAGGCAACGCCGTTTGCCCTGGATGTGATGAAGCATATGAACGAGGCATGCGATAAATGGAAAGCTGAGACTAATATCGGATTCAGCATTTACGGTTCTCCGATCGAGAGTACCACATACAAATTCGCGAAGTGCCTTCAGAAGAGATTCGGCATCGTTCCGGGCGTGACAGATAAGAGCTATATTACGAACAGCTACCATGTGCATGTGTGTGAAGAAATCGATGCCTTTGAAAAACTGAAATTCGAATCCCAGTTCCAGGCTCTGTCCACAGGCGGCGCGATCAGCTATGTGGAAGTTCCGAACATGCAGGACAATATCCCGGCAGTGCTCCAGGTGATCCGTTTCATTTATGATAATATCATGTACGCAGAGCTGAATACAAAGAGCGACTACTGCCAGGAGTGCGGATATGACGGAGAGATCCAGATCGTGACTACTGAGGATGGAAAGCTTGAGTGGGAATGCCCGCACTGCGGAAACCGCAACCAGGATACACTCAACGTGGCAAGACGTACATGCGGGTACATCGGCACTCAGTTCTGGAACCAGGGAAGGACGCAGGAGATCAAGGAGAGAGTCCTTCACCTGTGATTCATACCCCGTACCCGTATAATCCTTGGAACAGCCGCGCGGATGAAGATGCTGCGTGGACGCTATGCAGGAGACAATAAGATGCATTACGGTGAAATAAAAAAATGTGACATTGCAAACGGAGAGGGAGTCAGAGTCTCCCTCTTCGTTTCCGGTTGTACCCATCACTGTCCGGGATGTTTTAATCAGGATACATGGGAGTTTGATTATGGTAAAGAGTATACACAAGAGACAGAGGAAGAGATACTGACAGCTCTTGCGCCCGGCTATATCAACGGTCTTTCTCTCCTGGGAGGCGAGCCTTTTGAGCCCAGGAATCAGGAAGTACTGGTCAGACTTTTGCGAAAAGTAAAGGAGCGATATCCGGAGAAAAATATCTGGTGCTACAGCGGATACCTTTTCGACAAAGAATTGCTCAGTGAAAGCCGCGCAAGATGTGAGTACACAGATGAAATGCTTTCCATGCTGGACGTGCTTGTGGACGGGAGGTTTGTGGAAGCGCTTAAAGACATCCGCCTGGTCTTCAGGGGGTCATCGAACCAGCGGGTGATCGATGTGAAAAAAAGCCTGGAGACAGGAACCATCATACCCTGGGAGCCAAAAGTGAAGCGCGGGGTGTGAAATCTGTCTTTGTTATATAGTTTATACCGAAAATGTATTTGACTAACGTGCGCCGGCACATCCAGTATATAGCAAAACAGATTTCCCGGAAAAGAGAAGGTTCTTTCTTAACTTTGGGTATTTTCAGTGTGATAATTAA
>USKR01000124.1 GCA_900555215.1 uncultured Ruminococcus sp. | reverse complement strand
TGCTTCCGTCAATGGTGATCGTTCCGTCGCGTCCGATCACGAGCATGGATGCGAAGGAACCGGTGGAACGTACGTTAGAGTTATCGATCACAATGCCGGACAGGCAGTCCGCCTCCAGGTCATAAAGACTGTTAAGATCACGGGAGAACAGTCCGATGCCCGCCTGTAAGATCTCATCCTCGAGAGAAATCTTTCCGTCGGCAGATGCGGTAACATTGGAATCAATAATGCTGATCCTGCCGCCATTGGAATAGATACCATAGTGGGTTAAATCTTTATCACCCATAGCAGTGCTCTTTGCGGTCACGTTTGCTCCATTGATGATATTGATATCGCCGTCGGCATAGATAGCGCTGTTCGACCAGTTTGAATCTGAATAGACATCAACATTTACTGTTGCTCCGTCGATCGTGATATCACCGTCTGGATTATAAATTCCTTCATAATAATAGTTGTCTTCGTCCGGCTGATATCCGCCCAGTTTATTAGAGATGGAAAGTGTTCCGTCACCTTTGATAGTCAGATCGCCATTGTAGATCGCAATTCCTTCTGCATTTGCCCCTACGATGATCGCATTATTTCCTTCCAGGATGATTACCAGGTCACCGGTAATGGCAATACCGGGCAAGCCTTCGATCTCGATCTGTGCATCTTTGAGTACTAATGTCTCTCCATTATACTGATAAGATCCCTTGCCCTCGCCGAGAGAAACGAAAGATTCAGACTCTGTCAGATTCTCACTGCCGGCGATCCATACTTCTGTCGGCTCTTCTTCGGGTACGTTGACATCCCCGCCTGTTGGATCATCATCAGCAGGGAGATTTTCGTCTTCGTCATTCGGGATCGTGTCGTCGCCCGGTACAGTGTCGTCGCCCGGTACAGTGTCGCCGCCCGGTACAGTGTCGCCGCCCGGTACAGTGTCGCCGCCCGGTACGGTGCCGTCATCCGGAACAGAGCCATCGTCCGGTACGGTGCCGTCATCCGGTACAGTGCCGTCGTCCGGAATCGTGTTATCCGGCAGAGTTTCATCAGGTGTAGTG
Source organism: uncultured Ruminococcus sp. (assembly GCA_900555215.1). Lineage (GTDB taxonomy): Bacteria > Bacillota > Clostridia > Lachnospirales > Lachnospiraceae > Mediterraneibacter > Mediterraneibacter excrementipullorum. Next base: position 3,930 of record USKR01000124.1, on the reverse strand, counting down.
GGAGCCGCCGGCACGGTTCCTGGTTCCTCTGTGTTCGTCGGCGCGCCTGTCAAGACGGGCTCGGTCTCCGGACCCGGGACCGGGGAATCCGTATCGGCGGCGTCTGAGAGTGTGGCCGGATTATTCGGCGCAGGATCGTCTGCTGCAAAAGTGGTCATGCCGAACATCATAGACACTGTCATTGTTGCTGCAAGAAGAACAGCAAGCTTTTTCCTACTTTTTCCCATGTTCATACCTCCATTCTTGTTTGAGTATTTTTAAAACTGATTTAATTATAATCTCAAATAAATAGACTGACAAGAGGATATGGAATGAAAAATTCACAAAAAATTCATAATTATTTTGTGGAAAAAATAGAAATTAAAATTTAACACAAATTTAAATTTGACAATTGCATATTTATACACTGTGAAAGCCTTTCCCTATGATCTCGCTGGTATTGGAGATCAATATAAACGCTTCTTTGTCATTTTCACGGATATAATTTCTCAGTCTGACTGCCTGCACCCGATTCAGCGCTGTGAGAATGATATACTTGTCCTTGCCGGAATAAGCGCCCTTTGCGTGACAGACACTGGCGCTGCGCCCCAGAGTGTGGACGATAAAATCGCAGATTGGTTCCGGGCGGTCGCACACTACGTTAAAATATTTGGACAGGTTAAAGCTCTCAATGAAAGTATCGATCATGAAAGAGCGGATCGCAAGCCCCAGAAGAGAGAAAAGTCCTGTCTCTATATCAAATACAAAGAATCCGGCTCCTGTGATCAGCGCGTCTGATATGAGTAAAGCACGTCCGATATCAAAGCTTGAATATTTCTTGAGGATCATGGCAACGATGTCGGTACCACCGCTGGAAGCTCCGATATTAAAGAGGATGGCAGAACCCAGAGCCGGAAGTACAATTGCAAAACACAGTTCCAGCATAGGCTGGTCGGTAAAAGGATGGTCCATGGGGAAAAAGCGTTCCATCGCAGAGAGGGCGACTGAGAGAAGGATACTGCAGTATGCTGTTTTAGCGGCAAAGCCTTTTCCGAGGATGATCAGACCGATCACCAGGAGGATCATGCTCATAATCAGGTTGAAGTCACCGGCAGAAATAATACCGGTCTTTGCAACAAGTACAGCGAGACCTGTGATGCCGCCGAAAGTAAAGTTGTTTGTAAATTTGAAAAAATAAGTCCCTGCGGCGATGAGGAGTGTGCTGAAAGTCAGCATGAAAAAATACTGAAATCTGCTTTTCATATAAGCCTCCTGTTCTTCTGCCCGCATGTGGCAGAGAAGACATTTTCTGTTCGTAAAACGGGGGATTCCGCCCCTCAAAAAACAAACAAAAATGTAAAAAATATCATCTATCCAAATTGTAATCTCTGGAATATGAAAAGTCAACGCATTAAGCTGACAGATGGAGGAGAGACTATATCACACAAGAATTTCACAGATCAGGAGGATACGGAGCATGGAAAGGCGGCTGTTGATCAGAGATGTATATGCAAGAGAAATCCTGGATTCCAGAGGAAATCCGACCGTCGAGGCAGAGGTGCTGGCAGGAGACGATGTGGTCGGAAGAGCATCAGTTCCGTCAGGAGCTTCTGTCGGACGGTATGAGGCGGCAGAGCTGAGGGATGAGGATGAGCGTTACAATGGAAGAGGAGTAGAGCAGGCGGTGGACAATATAAACAGCAGGCTTGCCGATCAGGTTATCGGAATGAATGTATTCTGTCAGGAGGAGATCGACCGGGCTCTGATCCGGGCGGATGGGTCGCGGGATAAGAGAAACATGGGAGCGAACGCCCTGCTTGCTGTTTCCATGGCAGCGGCGAGGGCGGCATGCACAGCTCTGAAGCTGCCTCTGTACCGCTATCTGGGCGGAGTGCGCGCGGTGAAGATGCCGGTACCTATGATGAACATATTAAACGGAGGAGCACATGCAGACAATGCGCTCGATATCCAGGAGTTTATGATCGTTCCAGCAGGAGAAAAATCCTTTCGTGAGCAGCTCCGGATGTGTGCGGAGGTCTATCATTCCCTGAAGAGCATTTTGAGAGAACGGGGATATTCTGCTTCCGTGGGAGATGAGGGAGGTTTCGCTCCGGATCTGAAAAATGCCCATGAGGCGCTGAGAATGATCCGGGACGCGACAGAGCGGGCGGGATACCAAATGGGAAGAGAGATCCAGCTCGCTCTGGATGTCGCGGCGTCAGAAATATATGACCCGGAATGTCACGCATATGTTTTCCGCGGAGAAGACCAGAGCCCGCCAAGGACAACGGAAGAGATGATACGATATTATGAAAATCTGATCTCGGAATTTCCTATCTGCTCTATAGAAGATCCGCTGGATCAGGAAGACTGGAAAGGGTGGCAGCTTTTGACGGAGCGGATCGGAAACAGGGTGCAGATTGTTGGAGATGATCTTTTTGTCACAAATGCAGAGCGGCTGAAAAAAGGGATCCGTCTGGGAGCTGCAAACGCGGTCCTGATCAAGGTGAATCAGATCGGCACCCTCACTGAAGCCTTCAAGTCGATAAAGACCGCCCAGGATGCAGGTTACAGGACCATCATTTCCCACCGTTCCGGGGAGACTGAGGATACCTTTATTGCGGATATTGCAGTGGCATTCAATGCAGGTCTGATTAAGACCGGCGCGCCCTGCCGTTCTGAGCGGGTGGCAAAGTATAATCGTCTCCTGCGGATCGAAGAGCAGCTGGGAGAGCCGGAGACAGAAATGCATTGACAGATACAGAGACATCTCGTATTATTGTATTAAATTTATAGTACAATATGCGGGATGTTTCTATTTCCGCGGAAACGGAGGAAAAGGCTGTGTATGAGAAATTATCGAAACGCGCTCTGTACTGCATGTATGTGGCAGGCATAATCACGGGCGCGGTGGTTCTGGTGATCATAGGGGCAGTGGACTATTTCTGGATTTTTCCGGAGGACCTTACGGCGGGGAAGTGGATTTCTCTGATCCTTGCCGCACTGATTATTCTTGATGTGGCGATCAGTCCATATTTCCGGTACAACCGCTATCGATACAGTATCAATGATGAATGCATTGACATCATCGAAGGTTATCTGTTTGTCAAACGCAACATCGTTCCTATCGAGCGCCTGCATAAGCTGCAGACAAAGAAGGGACCTGTTGATCAGGTGTTCGGCGTGGCAAAGGTTGTCGTAACCACGGGCGGCGGCGACGTGACTCTGGAATTCCTTGAGGAGGAACGGGCTGAGCAGATCGCAGAGACCCTGCGCAGGCGGATCAACGAAATCGCGGCAGGGCAGAGGGCAGGTGAAGGCGTATGAAAGAGATGCAGACAGACCGGCTGTCGAATAAGCGATTCCGCAATCACATATCCATCATCGTGGAGCAGACTGGAGGGTTGCTGATCGCTCTTTTGATCGTCCTTATCCCTTCCATGCTGGAGAACATTGATGAGCTCATGGAAACGGGGGTGGAATTCATGGACGGGAAATGGCTGCTGGTCAACATGGGGTTGATCCTGTTTTTCCTCATTGTCATCGCACTCCAGATAGCTATCTGGTCAAAAACCTACATATCTGTTCAGGACAATGCGGTTGTGATCGAGAGGAACACCCTGAATAAAAAGAAGAATACCATCGGTATCCGGAATATCTCTAATATTAATACCGAGCAGAATCTCTTTGAAATGCTCATGGGAACGTGTAAAGTCAAACTGGATACAAACAGCAGGTCAACGGCGGACAGCACGGATGTGAGGATTGTACTGAAGAAGGCGGATGCCCTAGCGTTTAAACAGGAGGTGACGAGGCGGATCCGTGACGCGGAGACGGGATCCGGACGGGGGGTCTCTGCTCAGGCGGCAGGCACGCCGGGGGATGACCTGCGGGAAGCGGGGCTGGTGTCAGTCGGGGATGCCGCTGAGACAGAGGATTATGATGTGCGGT
>USKR01000123.1 GCA_900555215.1 uncultured Ruminococcus sp. | reverse complement strand
ATCGATCTTGTTGTTTTCAGTGAAAGTTACTGCTGAATGGTTCATATGTCAGTCCTCCGTGTAAACTACTTCCAGTGTATTTTTCAGGTCCTCAATGGAGAGTCCGTTTTCTTTTCCCAGGACAGCGGCATCAGACAGGAGTCTTTCGATCCTGCGCAGGTTTTCTTCCCTTATGAAATCCTGATTCTGGGCAGAGACAAACGTCCCTTTGGCGGGGACCGTGACTATGAAGCCGTCACGCTGCAGGTCGTCATAAGCCCGCTGGGTTGTGATCACGCTCACATGAAGGTCCCTGGCGAGTCTGCGCATAGAAGGCATCGGCTCGCCGGGTTTCAGCTCTCCTTTCATGATCATTTCTTTGATCTGCGAAGTGATCTGCTCGTAGATAGGGCGGTCACTCGCATTGCTTAAAATAATTTCCATATATTCACCTCATATCACTGTATTTACCGTTCGAACCCGTTCTTCCGGTACAGCGCCAGAAAGATGATAACAGATACGAGGAATTCTGCGGCAAGGACAATGATGCCTTTCATATCTGTGACAGGAAGACCATTGTCTATATTCGCAATGGCGTTAAAGATAATCCCTGTGAACAAAAGTCCTGATACCTTTTCCAGTGTCTCGCCGAATCCGGAGAACATGGGAATCATCATGAAGATGAGAAGCGCGGGGGTTGTGATCGTGCTTGCAGAGACCTGTGTCTTTGCAAAGATACCGAAGATCATGCCTATGACCGCGCTGATGGAAGAACATGCCACAGTGATCGCAAGGAAAGAGATCCACTGGAATGGTTCCATGTCAAATCCGGCGATAAAGGTGCAGAGTACATTTACAACCGAAGACATCAGGACGACAGGTATCAGGCTTCCGAGAAAAAATTCCAGCCCGTTGACAGAAGATGTCATCAGTGTGCGGAGCGTATTTTTTTCTTTTTCCTCCGCAAGGGCGGCCGCCGTACAGTAGACTCCTTCCATAAGGATATTCATGAGCACGCCCAGCGATAGAGCGTAAGCGCTCAAATCAAAGGCGCCTTCCGTGACCGCCCTGTATACAAGTTTCATAAGGAATGTAAATCCTAGGGAAAAGATGGGCATAATGATAAAGTTCTTGCTGAACAGCGCTTTTCCTTTTACTTCCATGATCGCGGCAAGCTTCCGCAGATGTATGGGTTTCATTTTCATTGTAATTCCCTCCCTGTCACTTCTAAGAATACTGTCTCCAGCGTGGGTTCGCAGGAGTGGAGCGTCTCGATCCGGCCGCTGGCCATCCAGGACGCGATCTTTTCCGCTGCCTGAGAATTCTGCTCTAAGAGATGCCGGCTCCCGTCCGTGAGCTGGACACGGTATTTTTTATTTCGGTTATATTTCAGGCAGATCTCTTCCGGCGAACCGTACTCCACGATGACGCCCTCGTTTAAAAGAGCTACATGGTCGCACAGTTTCGTCGCTTCCTCCATGTTGTGGGTGGTGAGGAAGATGGACATGCCCTCGTCCTTTAATTCCGTCAGCATCCTGTGTACCTCAAGCGCTGTGGACGGGTCCAGACCGCTGGTGGGCTCGTCTAGGAAGAGCACTTTGGGTTTGTGGAGGATCGCCCTGGCGAGGATGAGCCTCTGTGTCTGTCCTTTGGAGAGCTTTGATGCAGGTTTTTTGCGGTGCTCGTACAGCCCGATCCTTTTTAAAAGAGGGTTGATCTCTTTGAGAGGAACATTCAGAAGCCGTGCAAAATACTTCAGGTTGTCATAAACACTCATCCTCTCATAGACACCGCTTACGTCCGTGACGATCCCGATCTGCTCATAGATCGTTTCATCAATCCGGTCGCATGGGTTGCCGAGTACTTCTGCATCGCCGGAAGTGGGGCGAAGCTGCCCGGTGAGGATCTTGATGGTGGTCGTTTTCCCCGCTCCGCTAGGACCCAGGAAACCGAGGATCTCACCTTTTTCAAGTTCTGCGCTGACATCCTTCAGCACAAAGTCCTTGCTGAATTTTTTGGAAAGATGCCGTATGGATATATAATGCTGATTCATTTGGTTCACTCCTTTGTGATTACTGTACTTATCTTGCATGTACAGATTAACATAAACTGTAATATCTGTCAATATTAAATATATACAGTTGAAAATGTCAGAGCGCATTATTCTGTGCGGGAGGAAAGAAATATCAGAAAGTATAGAAAATCAGCATTCAGTGCATCCTAGATGTGAGTCTGATCTAGATTCGGGGGAGGCGCGGCATATGAGAAAACTGTATCAGAGACTGGCGCTTGTCCTTGGAGTGTCAACAATTCTTACAGTGCTGATCTTTACAGTCAGCCTGTATGAAAGAAGCCGCACGGAGAACAGCCACTATCTGAGCCAGCTCCTGGACGGGGTGGAAGAGAATCTGTTACATGCCTCTGAAGATTACAGAGCGCGGCTGGATCTTCTGGAAAAAGACTATCTGAATCGTGCCTGGGCGGTAGAGTATATCCTGTCAGACGACCCGCGGCTGGTCACAGAAGAGGAACTGGACATACTGAAAGATCTTATGGAAGTAAGAGGAATTTCAGTGATCGGAAACTCCGGAGAGATACTGATAGGTACGGAAAGCGGAACCGGAGAGCTGTATGAAGGGCAGGAAGAACTGGAAGGTCTTAAGGAGTCTCAGGATGACTATGCCAGCCGGACAGTTATAAGTTTGCCGGAAGATTCCGGGGAAGAAGCGGTATTTTATGTGATAGTGAAAGCCCGGTCAGAGTATTTTGCGGCGGTGCGGATCGATGCGGATACGGAAAGGATGGGGCTTATGGACAGAGAAGAGCTGGTGAGCTCCATCCTAAGGCAGGCGACCACAGAATATAGGACAGGTATCCTTGCGGTAAATAAACAAAGCGGGAAGATAGCAGGGTTCACACAGAATAATGTCCAGAATTTTGATCTTCCTGAGATCGATACCGGCGCGGAACTTCTGGATTTTCTGGATTCCATTTCCGATGGGGAAACGGCGGTTCTCAGGGTGAACGGAATATATCAGAGAGTTCTCATACGGGAGACAGAAGGAATGTATCTGATCGCCTTTTCAGCTCTGGATACGGTATTTAAAAACCTGACATGGTCTTTCTGGGAGGGGCTGATCGGAATCGGGACTGTCAGTACAGCCACAGTCCTGCTCGTGCGCTATTATCTGAAAAAATACCTGTTCCGGCATTTTGAGACTGTGAAGGAAGACATCAGCAGGGTCCTGGCGGGAGCGGCGGGCTCAGGGGCCGCGGATGCCGGGATACCTGAGGTGCAGGCATTTGTGGCCGCCATATCAGAACTGGAGAAGGGATATCTGGATCAGGCAGAAGGGATGCACCGGATGGAGGATGAGCTGTCCCAGGCAAGGACAGAGGCTGAGAGGGATAAACTGACCGGGCTGTATAACAGGAGAGGTATGGAAGCGAGGGTCGAGACATTTCTGAAGCAGGAGACTCCTGCGGGAACCTTTGTGCTTTTTGACCTTGACAACTTTAAAAGGATTAATGATTCGGAAGGGCATCCGGAAGGAGACCGGACCCTGGAGAAGTTTGCGGCATGTCTGAGGGATTGTTTCCGCAAGGATGACAGCCTGGGACGGCTTGGCGGCGATGAATTCGCAGCGTTGATAGCAGGATCGGTTCCTGATGTGAGGATTGAAGAAATTTTCTGTACAGTGATGGCCGGAGTCAGGAAAGAGCTTGAAATATATTATAAGAAATACGGAGTTTCAGTCAGTATCGGAGCTGTTCCCATAGACGGCAAGGTGCGGACATATAAGGGGCTGTACAAGTGTGCGGACACTGCGCTCTATATCGCAAAATATCTTGGAAAGGACCGCTATTATATCAATAAAGAGAAGATAGCCTGTATGAAGAAGGAATGCATCAGATGCCGGGAGAACTGTCCGAGGAGCAGGCTGCTGGATCTTAAGGGCAGGGAAGAGTGATGGAAATGAAAGAGTGTGAGAGTATGAAGAACTGGATCGTTATTCCGGCGCTGGAGCCGGGAAATGGATTGTGCGCATATATCAGGCGGCTGCAGCAGCGGATCTGTGCTTCTGTTCTGGTGGTGGATGACGGATCCGGGGATGCCAGCAGGCATGTATTCGACAGGATCGAGGAGATGGAAGGCTGTATTGTCCTGCGTCATGAGCATAACCGGGGAAAGGGCTGCGCATTGAAGACTGCATTTGCTTATGTGGACGAGCAGGGAGGGCGGAGAAGCCGTATTATCTGTGTGGACTGCGATGGACAGCACGCCCCGGAAGATGTGGAGCATATCCTCGGATCAGCCGCAGCAGAACCGGGGGCGCTCATTCTCGGCGTGAGAGATTTTTCAGAGGAAGGAGTGCCGTTACGGTCACTTTTCGGGAACCGGGCTGTCTCATTTCTTTTTTGGATTATATGCGGAAAGTGGATCAGTGATACACAGACAGGACTCCGGGCGTTTGACAGCAGCCTTCTGGGTCTGATGCGGGAGATCCCGGGAGAGCGGTTTGAGTATGAGACACAGATGCTGATCTCCTGCGCCGGGGAGGGAGTGCCATTTATGGACATCCCGATACGGACAATCTATGAAGATGGAAATACGGGCTCCCATTTCCGTCCGTTCAGGGACAGTGTCAGTGTCCTTAAGATACTTTTCTCCGAACTGGGCCGTTTTGCCGCCAGCTCTCTTGCGTGCGCTGTTCTTGATGTGCTCTTGTTCTGGGCTGTTCTGGAAGCATTGACCGCAGGGATGAACCGCGGCGGATTCTGGCAGACTGCCGCGGCAACAGGAATCGCAAGAGCTGTTTCAGCAGGGATGAATTATATCCTGAACCGCAATTATGTATTCCGATCGGAAAGGAAAGCTCTGTTCAGGTATCTTGTACTGTGCACGGCCGTGGCATCAGCCTCCGCGGCCTCTGTCTTCCTGCTGAGCCGGCTTATCCCTGCGGCCCCGATATGGAAGATTATGTGCGACACAGTCCTGTTCTTTGCGTCATAC
>USKR01000122.1 GCA_900555215.1 uncultured Ruminococcus sp. | reverse complement strand
GGGAGATCTTAAAGGGGATTGACATGGAATTCCCGGCGGGAAGCTTTACCGCGATTGTGGGGACTTCGGGCTGCGGAAAGAGCACCGCGGCGGCGATCCTCATGGGCAGGAATAAAGGATACACGGGCAGTGTGACAGTCCGGGGAAAAGAACTTTCCGATATCCGGGAAGGCAGCCTGATGGATCATATTACCCTGATCAGCCACAACAGCTATCTGTTCAGGGGGACGGTGGCAGAGAATCTGCGGATGGGAAAACCGGATGCCGCGGAGGCGGAGATGAGGGAAGCACTTGAGAAAGTGAACCTGTGGGGCTTCCTTCAGGCGCAGCAGGGGCTTGGCACGCCGGTTGCGGAGAAAGGCGGCAATTTTTCGGGAGGGCAGTGCCAGCGCCTTGCCATAGCCCGGGCTCTTCTGCATGACACGCCGGTCTACATATTTGATGAAGCAACGTCTAATATCGACGCAGAGAGTGAAGAGATGATCATGGAAGCGGTTTATTCTCTTGCGGAGACCAAAACGGTCATCCTGATCTCACACCGTCTGGCGAACGTGGTGGAGGCAGATCGGATCTATATGCTCAGAGGAGGGATTGCAGTTGAGACAGGAACACATGAAATGCTGATGAAGCGTAACGGAGAATATGCGAAGCTTTACCGGTCACAGATGGAGCTGGAGCAGTATGGAAAGGAGGCGGCAGTATGAGCAAAGCGGGTATGAGTACAGCAGGTACAAATACAGCGGAGGAATACGGGGGAAGGATCCGTGCAAGAAGAAGCGGTGTCCGCATTATGGGACGTCTGATCGGTCTGGTGAAGCCTCTCCTTCCGATTATGCTCCTCGCCATCGCACTGGGAACCATCGGGTATCTGTGCGCCATCTTCCTTACGATCCTGGCGGGCTTCGGGCTGATGCATATCATCCTGGAGCCCATGCAGGAAGTCCTGGGATATGCCCTGACTCCGGAAAACGCAGGAATCTTCCCAGGGATGCCGCTGCAGACTCTGTTCATCGCGCTGGCTGTTATGGCAGTGATGCGGGGCATCCTGCATTACGGGGAGCAGTATTGCAACCACTTTATCGCGTTTAAGCTTCTGGCGATCATCCGCCATAAAGTGTTTGCCGCACTCCGGAAGCTGTGCCCGGCGAAGCTGGAAGGGCGCGGCAAGGGAAATCTGATTTCAGTCATTACGTCCGATATTGAGCTTCTGGAAGTGTTTTATGCCCACACGATCTCGCCGATTGCCATTGCGGTGCTGACCTCTCTTGTGATGATTCTGTTCATCGGACAGTTCTCCCTGGCAGCGGCTGTCCTTGCGCTGGGAGGATATCTGCTGGTCGGCGCGGCGATCCCTCTGTATTTTGGAAGCAGAGGAGCGGATAAGGGGATGGAGTTCCGCAGCGGATTCGGGAACCTGAACAGCTTTATCCTGGACTCTCTCCGAGGTTTGGATGAGACGATCCAGTACCAGCAGGGCGGCCAGAGAAGAAAAGAGATGGCAGAGCGTTCGGACGAACTGGGCAGGGTGCAGAAAGACTTGAACCGTCTGGAAGCTTCCCAGCGCTCTGTCACGAACCTGGCGATCCTGGCCTTTTCATTTGCCATGCTTTTCCTGATGATCATTCTGAAGCAGGCGGGAGAAGTGAGCATGACAGGCATGCTTGTGGGAACCATTTCCATGATGGGATCATTTGGACCTGTAACGGCGCTTGCAAGCCTCTCCAACAATCTGAACCAGACGCTTGCAAGCGGGGAGAGGGTGCTTTCCCTGTTAGAAGAGGAGCCTCAGGTGCAAGAAGTAGAAGGGAAAGCTGCCACAGGATTTACAAAGGCGGCCGCGGAGCATGTGGACTTTACCTATGAGACAGAAAAGATCCTGAAGGACTACTCCGTGGAAATCCCGAGGGGAAAGATCATCGGCATCCACGGGGCGAGCGGCTCCGGGAAATCTACGCTTCTAAAGCTCCTGATGCGGTTCTGGGATGTGCAGGGAGGTAAGATCAGCATCTCAGACAGGGACGTGCGGGATATCAATACCGCAGATCTGCGGGAAATGGAATCCTATGTGACGCAGGAGACCTGCCTGTTTCATGATTCCATCGCAAATAATATCGCTGTCGGCAAGCCGGGGGCATCCAGAGAAGAGATCATGGAAGCTGCAAAAAAGGCATCCATTCATGAGTTTATCATGACTCTGCCACAAGGGTATGACACGGAAGTGGGCGAGCTGGGCGATACGCTTTCAGGAGGGGAGAAGCAGCGGATCGGGATCGCGCGCGCGTTCCTGCACGACGCTCCTTTTGTCCTTATGGACGAGCCGACCAGCAACCTGGATTCCCTGAATGAGGGGATCATCCTGAAATCCCTGAAAGAAGGCAGGGGGGATAAGACTGTGCTGCTGGTGTCCCACAGAAAGTCCACGATGAATGTGGCAGATGTGGTCTATGAGATGGATAATGGAAGGATTTCTTAAAAATTGTTGACAATTCGAAAATACCGTGGTATCGTAAACCACAAGTTAATACGCTAAACTGATGAAGCGGAGATAACGGCGATCATGCCTTTACAGAGAGTCCGGGATGCTGAGAACCGGGTGAGAAACAAGTCGTCAAATGGACCGCTGAGGGCGCAGTCAAATGTACGGAGAGATCCGGCAGAGTATTCTGCGACGTGGAGGCATACGTTAGTTGCCGGGGATATGATGGTATCCTGCTAAGCGTACGGGAGTTCTCCCGTGAATTCGAGGTGGCACCGCGGATTATAATTATTTTGTATGATTCGTCCTTGACAGAAATAAAAATCTGTCAAGGGCGTTTTTTGTTTTACAAGTAAGCCATGCGCCGTCAGATCACTGCCCTGACCGTGCGAGCTGGCTCGCAAAGGGCAGGGCAGTAATCTGACGGCATAGGGCGGACGCCCTGCATGAATAATCCGGCGGATGGAATAGAATGCCATCTGGTAAAGAAAGACCAGCCGGATTATGAATGGCATGGCTGGAAACATCAATATCCTCTGGCAGACGCAGAAAAGGAGGCAGAAGCGATGAATGTTTTACCGAAATTCGAAGACGTCAGAAAGACCGCGCAGACAGTGGAGTACAAGGTGCTCCCGGTGAGCTGCGAGATTCTTTCGGATATCTGTACACCCATCGAAGCGATGAAGATCTTAAAGAATGTATCTACTCACTGCTACATGCTGGAGTCAGCTCAGGCGGATGAAAAATGGGGCAGATACACATTTCTCGGATATGATCCGAAGATGGAGATTACCTGCATGAACGGTGAGATGAATGCAGGGGGAGTCCGGTTCAGGACAGATGATCCGTCCGGGTATCTCCGGCAGATCCTTGCGGATCACAAGAGTCCCCGCTTTGAGTATCTTCCGTCGTTTACCGGAGGGCTGGTGGGATATTTCTCCTATGACTATCTGGGATACAGTGAGCCTGCTGTGCGGACAGAGGCAGAAGATACCGAGGCGTTTAAAGATGTGGACCTGATGCTTTTTGACAAGGTGATCGCTTTTGACCATTTCCGGCAGAAGATCATCCTGATCGCAAACATGCTTCTCGGGGACAGGGAGCCGGAAACGCTGGAAACAGAATACAACCGGGCGGTCATGGAATTGCAACAGATGAGTGCCCTTCTTCGTGCCGGAGAGAAAAAGGAAGAACCGGGCGGGCATCTTACAGGAGAGGTCCTCCCACTGTTTGAACGGCAGGAGTTCTGCTCCATGGTGGAGAAGGCGAAGCATCACATCCGGGAGGGCGACATTTTCCAGATCGTGCTTTCCAACCGGCTTGCAGCTCCTTTTGAGGGAAGCCTGCTGAACACTTACCGGGTGCTCAGGACGATCAACCCTTCCCCGTACATGTTCTATTTCTCAGGGACGGACGTGGAAGTGGCGGGCGCATCCCCGGAAACGCTGGTGAAACTGGAGAACGGCGTGCTCCATACCTTTCCGCTTGCCGGCACAAGGCCGAGGGGGAAGACGGATGAGGAAGACAAGGCGCTGGAGAAAGAGTTGCTGGCAGATGAAAAAGAACTTGCCGAGCACAATATGCTGGTTGACCTGGGACGGAATGACCTGGGCAAGATCAGCAGGTTCGGTACAGTTCAGGTGGAGAAATTTCATTCCATCGAGCGATTTTCCCATGTAATGCACATCGGTTCCACGGTGAGGGGCGAGATCCGGGACGGCTGTGACGCCCTGGACGCCATTGAGGCAGTCCTCCCGGCGGGGACCCTTTCCGGTGCACCGAAGATCCGGGCATGCCAGCTCATCGGTGAACTGGAGAACAACAAGAGAGGCATCTACGGAGGCGCCATCGGATATATCGACCTTACTGGAAATATGGATACCTGTATTGCGATCCGCATTGCCTATAAGAAAAACGGCAGAGTATTTGTGCGCAGCGGAGCCGGGATCGTAGCTGATTCTGTGCCGGAGAAAGAATACCAGGAATGCATCAATAAGGCGGGAGCTGTGATGGATGCGCTGAAATCTGCAGAGGAGGTGGATCTGTGATACTATTGATCGATAATTATGACAGTTTTTCCTACAACCTGTACCAGATGATCGGGGAGTTTGATCCTGAGATCAAAGTCATACGGAACGATGAGATGACAGTGGAAGAAATCCGCGCCATGCATCCGGACCGCATCATCCTCTCTCCGGGACCGGGCAGACCGGAGGATGCGGGGATCATCATTGCGGCGGTAAAGGAGCTGGGGAAGGAAATCCCTCTTCTGGGCGTCTGTCTGGGGCATCAGGCGGTGTGCGCGGCGTTCGGAGCGGATATTACCTATGCGAAAGAGCTGATGCACGGGAGACAGTCAAATGTAAAATTTGACAGGACCTGCCCTCTGTTTCAGGAGATTCCAAAGACAGCCCCTGCCGCCAGGTATCATTCTCTTGCGGCGGACGCATCCGCCATCCCGGAGGAACTGCGGGTTACAGCCGTTGCGGATGACGGTGAGGTGATGGCAGTGCAGCACAGAGAATATCC
>USKR01000121.1 GCA_900555215.1 uncultured Ruminococcus sp. | reverse complement strand
GCCGTTTAGTTTGAAAATGATGGCGATAACACCTGCCGCGAATCCCATGACAAAGAACTGGGATGCGATCTCCGGGATATAGAATCCGCGCTGGGTAACGCCCCAGATGATCCAGATCAGGACCGCCAGCATCTCCAGAAGGATCAGCTTATGACCCAGGTTAAACTCCCGCTCTTCCTCGGTCACAGTATCCATACGGCTCCGGAAGTAAGCATCTCCCGCGTATACTACGGATTTCTCCGGCGTCTTGCGCACGCCCTCTGCATAAAACATCATGAATCCGGCTGCCGCGAGTGTCACAACTACCCACATGATCAGACGGAACGTCGCTCCGGAAAGAACCGGAACTCCCGCGATTCCCTGTGCCACCGCCACAGAGAATGGGCTCATCCAGGACACTGCGTTTCCCACCTGGGAAGCCACATAGGTCACGGTCACCGCCACGATAGAGTCATACCCCAGGGCGATCACAAAGGGCACCATGATCATGGCAAAGGGGATACACTCTTCCGCCATACCGAAGGTTGCCCCGCCCAGAGAAAACAGGATAAAGAGCAGCGGCAGAGCCAGACGCTCCAGTCCCTTTGTCTTTCTGATAAACGCATAGATTCCCGCGTCGATGGCTCCCGTCTTCATAATGATACCGAAGGAACCGCCGATCACAAGGATCAGCGCGCATAATCCCACCGCGGAACCGGAGCGGTCGCCGGTCACAAGTCCTTCGAACACATAGTTCAGGAATCCGAAACCGCCGAAATCCTCTGTTCCCCAGATTCCCGCCGTCTTGTGAAGCCTTTCACTGGTATCGTAAAAATCTTCGCCGTACAGGCTGTACATCTCATCGTCGCTGATACCGACTGCATCCAGATCCGCCTGAGTCCATGCGGAAGAATCCGTCTCCATCAGAGCCGCAAGAGCATCCGGATCCACTTCCAGCTCTTCCATGAGCTCCTGATCTCCGCTGATATCAGCCAGCGCATCTGCCACAAAATCTGTGTCCAGGTTGTAGCTGTACCTGAACGTATCTGCCATCAGGACTGTCCTTGTGGCTGTCTCCCCATTTGCGTCCGTGTACTCGATCTCATGAGTGCTGAATTTTCCCGCCGGGATCAGAAATGTCAGAAGCCAGCAGGCGATCACTACGAAAAAGATGATCGCATAAGTATGGGGCGTCTTCAGCTTTGTAAAGTCTTTTTTTGCTGAAGGAACACGCCCCTTTTTGTTTTTTCCAAACATTGCACTTGTCTCCTCCCTTTAAATATGCATCCATTATTGTAACCGAATGCATAAAAATACACAATATAAAATTTACAGGAATCGACAGGAATTTTCCCGGTTCACGGGAGAACAAGAGCCGGCCGGAAATTAAGAAAGTCCCCTGATACCAGCATATAGTTGATCCCGTGAAATTCTCCGCGGATGCTGTCCCCGAAGCGGCGCTCCCCGTGGCAGTGGGAATAGACAACCGTAGAAACGCCGTACTCTTCCGCAATCTCCGTAAAGGGCGAAGTCTCTTCCAGTATATTCGTAGGCGGATAGTGGAGAAACATGATGAATTTCCGGTATCCTGCATCAGACGCCTGGCGGAATGACTCCCGAAGCCGGGTTATTTCTCTTTCAACAAGCTTCTTTGCCTGTTCCTCCTTCTGCTCATCCCATCCGGTAATATTTCCCCACCGGTCCAGATAGAAAGGACCCTCAAAGGTAAATCCCTTCGTTCCCACCAGCGCGTAATCCTCGTATACCGCGAAATTATTCTGCAGGAAGAACAGCCTGTCTTTATATTCCTCATTCAGCCGCTCCGTCTTCTTCGCGTCCCAGAACATGTCGTGGTTTCCCCGGAGCAGGATCTTACGACCCGGCAGCCGCTCGATAAAGGCGAGATCCTCCCTGCACTCAGGCAGCTTCCTTCCCCAGGAGTGATCCCCGGTGAGCACCAGAGTATCGTCCGGTTTCACGATCCGGTTTACATACTTTTCAATTTTTCTCTCATGGCGCATCCACACGCTCCCGAAAATGTCCATGGACTTGTCGGACTGGAAGCTCAGGTGGAGATCGCCCAGTGCGTAAAGGGACATAAATCTGAACTCCTTCCTATTTAAAGACCGCAAAATAGCTTTTATAAAGTTGCAGCAGATATCTCATCTGTATCAGATTCTTTCCAGATAAATTTCCGGCACGAGGAGCGTGAGCCAGACCCCATTGGCAGAGCGGTAAAAGCAAAATCCATCCCGGTACATCTGACCGCTTTTCACTTTGTAAACGATCGGCCTGCCGTGACGCTGTCCCACTGTTACCGCAGTCTCTATGTCCGGAGAAAGATGTACATACATGCGGTTTCCCGGCTTTAGCCCTGTTTTCTCAATAGAGGAGGTATATTTTTCCGCCGTTCCGTGCCAAAGCACGCCCGGCGGTTTAATGGGCTGAAGCTCCAGATCGACCTGAATAGAATGGCCCTGGTTTGCCCGGATCTTCGATCCGTCTTCGTTGAATGAATATCTCTGCTTCTTGTCTGTTCTCACGATTTCTTCAAGTATTTCACGATTAAAGTTCTTGTTTCTGGCAATTCCGTTAATCAGTTCGTCAACATCAGCCCAGCCATGTGCGTCCAGGCTGATTCCGATCACCTCGGGATGATGACGCAGGATCAGACTCAGATACTTGCTTAATCTGTCATAACTCATGTTCTCCAGCACCTTATTCCTTTTAATAATCTACTCCATGCTACATTTTCAGATTGTTATAATAGTTTCTCAAATCCTCCCTCATCTGTTCCTCCACTCTCCGGAAATCATCTTCTTCCATCTGGGAGAACAGCGCATGGTTCATGGATATCACGTCCAGGTCTTCTGAATGATACAAGAATCGTTTCCGCTCGAACTTTTCAAACGGATTTGTCATCATGTTTTTCTTGATCAGCTTCCGGTCTTTCAGTGTAGTCTCGTTATAGGGGCAGGAAGGTCTGTCCACCGGCAGTCCTTTACTGATCCGGCCGCTGTAGAAATTGATATAATCCGTAAGTACGTCTTCAATACGAGCATCGCCGATGGAATTCATATTCTTCAGGAACGAAAGAAGGAACGGCATCTTATAGGAGAGGGAATAATCTCTCTCCTCCAGAAAATCAAAGAAATCCTGCTTTATCGTCTCATCGGTATGTATGGGAATATTCAGTTCCTGCCGTATCTTCATCACATCTTCAGGACTGAACAGATATACTTTCTTGTTGCCGAATGGATAAGTGACCGAGGGCTGTATCTTTCCTCTCTTGATCCAGCTCGTGATCGTTCCGGTGCTGACGTAATACTCTCTCGCCAGCTGCTCCTGACTAAGGTAATCCCCGTATTTGTCCTCAAAATTTGTAATGTCTATCTCTGTGATACGCTCTATCCGTTCCCGGAATCCGTCAATCTCAATGAGCTCACCTGTCTGATAATCTCTTCGCGTAATATCTCCAAACGGAACATACATCGCATTTTGAAAAATACTGTGCATCGTGCAGGGACGCGCCATTGCGCCGTATTCATCTACAACGTCTATCACAAATACATTTTTCTTGACATCCGTCTTCCGCAGCCCTCTGCCGATCTGCTGAAGATAGAGAACTTTTGACAGCGTAGGCCTTGCCATGACAAGTATACCAAGCTCCGGATAATCCCAGCCCTCCGAAATCATATTGCAGGCGCATAGAAAACGGATTTTCTTCTCCCGGAAATCTGCCATAACCTGCTCCGGCTTCCTGGTCTGCCCGGTATAAGCTCTTGCCGTGATTCCTTCGGCATTCAGGAGACGCTCCATCTCTGCCGCATGTTTTGTGTTTACACAGAAAATAATTCCCTGACGCTCTGCCATTGTTCCGTCACAGAAATAGTCTTTAAGCACCTGGACGATCAATTCATTTCTCGAGTTCACACGGATGCTCTTTTCGAGGTCCGCATTCACATAATCTTTTTCGTTAAATCTGACATGACTCAGATCAATATTCGTCTCCAGACGGTAAACATTTGCCCGGGCAACGATCCCCTTTTCCATTGCATCGATCAGGGAAAGGCTTGTCTTATAGCTTCCGAAAATACTCTCCAGTTTCTTCCTGTCCGGTCTCTGATCTGTCGCTGTCAGTCCCACCATAAACTCCGGCGTAAAGTACTGGATCACTCGTTTCAGCATCGGCGCGACGGCATGATGCGCTTCATCGATCACAATATAAGTATACTCGTCCTGTTGATTCTTCGTATAATTTCTCACCATATACGCATAGGTGCGGACTTCGATCTTATCTTTATATTCTCTCAGGGAATCCTCGATCCTCTGATGCCAGTCGCGGATAATATTCGTATTCGGCGCCAGTATCAGTGCCCTAAAATCCGTTCTTTCGGCCGCAAATTCCTTGATATCCTCTTCTATGATCTTAGATTTTCCGCTTGCCGTGGGAAATACGATCAAAAAAGCATGAACCCCTTCCGCTCGTTTCTCTTCCATATCCTGGAGAGTCGTAAGCTGATGATCGTACAGCTTTACTTTTCTGTCCAGCGTAAGTCCGTTTTCCCTGAATCGTCCGGTATCCCTTCCGAAATAAGTCCGGATATCATCTTCGATCCTGTTTTCAAATATTAAGTCTTCGGTAGAGAACCGAAAGAGCTTAATTCCCCACTGGGTACATGCATTCTGTTTGCGAAGCTGTCTGCGGTATTGTTCTATTCCTATGATCTGAGGATGATGATAACTCACCCCGTTCTCTTCCACTGCAATTCCGCCGTCCTCTGTCCGCACGAAATAATCCAGAAAATAGTTCCTTCCATCCACATCCACGATTCCATACTCTTTCGCAAGATATTTGAGCGCATTGCTGCCATATACATTCGTAAAATTCTGTTCAAAACGGAACTCCAGCGGCGATGCTTCTGCATTGTCTTCTCTGTCTGGAACCCGAAGGACAAAGTCTACATTTCTTTGTATCCCCTTTATGACATGATCGATCTGATCACGGTCTTCCGCCAGAAATCGAAACACTTTATCATACC
>USKR01000120.1 GCA_900555215.1 uncultured Ruminococcus sp. | reverse complement strand
TTCCTGCCTCATGGAGCGGAGCCGATGCCAGCCATATCCCCGCGCTGAATACGTCTTCGATACATCCGCTTCACTGTTTTCGTACGTTTTGCCAACAGGATGGCTCCCCCACAAATACAGATTTTCTGCATTGTCTTTGGCAGGATTCCTGCAAATTTATCGAAATAAAGCGTTAAAACTGTAAAATAATGAAATTTTTCGTTGACAATCATTCATATACCTTTTAAAATATACGCGTGGGCAAAGATGCCAGGAAGGCAGGAGCATCGGAGGTCCTGCCATATTTATTTTAGGAGGTAGATTAAGATGTCATACGTTGATGAAGTGATCGATCTGGTCGTAAAGAAAAACCCGGCAGAGCCGGAATTCCACCAGGCAGTAAAAGAAGTCCTTGAGTCTCTTCGTGTAGTTATCGAGGCAAATGAAGAGAAATTCCGTAAAGAAGCTCTTCTTGAAAGACTGACAGAGCCTGAGAGACAGTTTAAGTTCCGTGTTCCGTGGGTGGATGATAACGGACAGGTACATGTAAATACAGGGTACCGCGTACAGTTCAACAGCGCGATCGGACCGTACAAGGGAGGACTTCGCCTTCACCCGTCCGTAAACCTTGGTATCATCAAATTCCTTGGATTTGAGCAGATCTTTAAGAACTCTCTGACAGGTCTTCCGATCGGTGGAGGAAAAGGCGGTTCTGACTTTGATCCGAAGGGCAAATCTGACAGGGAAGTTATGGCATTCTGCCAGAGCTTTATGACAGAGCTCTGCAAATATATCGGCGCTGATACAGACGTGCCGGCAGGAGATATCGGAACAGGTGCCAGAGAGATCGGGTACATGTTCGGACAGTACAAGAGGATCCGCGGTCTCTATGAAGGAGTCCTGACCGGTAAGGGATTAAGCTATGGCGGTTCTCTCGTCCGTACAGAGGCAACAGGATACGGTCTGCTGTACCTGACACAGGAGATGCTGAAACTGAACGGACAGGATATCGCAGGCAAGACAGTTGCAGTGTCCGGTTCCGGTAATGTTGCAATCTATGCAACGGAGAAAGCGCAGCAGCTTGGCGCTAAGGTTGTGACTGTAAGTGATTCTAACGGCTGGGTTTACGATCCAGACGGAATTGATGTTGCAGCTCTCAAAGAGATTAAAGAGGTGAACCGTGCAAGACTGACAGAGTACAAGAAATACCGCCCGAATTCTGAGTACCATGAAGGAAGAGGAGTATGGTCAGTGAAGGTTGATATCGCTCTTCCGTGTGCAACACAGAACGAGCTTCACCTTGAAGATGCCAAGATGCTTGTTGAGAATGGATGCATGGCAGTAGCTGAAGGCGCCAACATGCCGACAACTATGGAAGCAACAGAGTATCTCCAGGAGCATGGCGTGCTGTTCGCACCAGGAAAGGCTGCAAATGCAGGCGGTGTTGCTACATCTGCGCTTGAGATGTCTCAGAACAGCGAGCGTCTGAGCTGGACATTCGAAGAAGTAGACGCAAAACTGCAGAACATCATGGTAAATATCTGTCACAATATGGCTGATGCAGCTGAGAAATACGGCTTCAAGGGCAACTATGTGGTAGGTGCAAACATTGCAGGATTTGAGAAAGTCGTAGAAGCGATGACAGCACAGGGAATCGTATAATCAAACCTGGATTTGTGTGTGAGGACGAGAGGCGGAAAAACGTCCGAAAACCGCGGAGTATTTTAAGGCATATTCGCGGCGGGCAGGGATATGGCTCTGGTTCCGGTTACGTAATCTGGGAAAAACATAAAAGGAATGGAATATGGCTAAAGACAATTGCAAAGCGGACGATTCGCTTACGCTCAGACATCCGCTTTGCAATTAACGCCACATCCCATTCCTTTATGACTTTCCGGCAGATTACTCCAAGCCATCGTCGCCATATCCCTGCCCGCCGCAAAAGGCACCCCAAATAGGTCCGAGGTATTACTTCGGTATTTTCGTCCGCTTTACTCACTCCCAGGCTCCCCGGCAAATCCAGATTTTAGAACACAAACTGTACCAGAAGCATATAGCAGACGGTCCCTCCCGCGATGGAGAGCAGCATCTGCCGCTTCCACAAATGGAGAATGATCACAAGGACAATGGCGATAAGTTCCGGGAGTCCACGGCTGCCTGTAAAAATACTTACATTTTTCAGGCAGTATATGATAAGCAGTCCGAACACTGCGGAGGGCAGTACCCTGCCCAGATACTGAACATATTTAGGAGTGGGACGTCCTGCCGGAAATATGAGAAATGGCAGAAAACGTGTGAGCATAGTGGCAAGGATTACCATTGCAACGGTTATGATCTGCTGTGAGATAGTCATGGCTGTCCACCGCCTTTCTCTGTTTCTTTCGTAATATCTGTGGATGAGGAAATCCGCGCTTCAAGGGGCCTGCGGATCATAGTCAGGAGTATCAGGATTGCCAGCATAGCCGGTATGATGAAATTGTCAGCCCCGAATGCGATAAGGCAGATCAGGGAAAGCGCAAGTCCGAGAAGGGAACTTGCGTGATTTTTCTCTTTCAGCCACTGTTCGAGGAAGATCACTACGAACATGGCTGTCATCACAAAGTCAAGCCCCTCTGTATCAAAATGGATCAGCGAGCCGAAGATTCCGCCCAGTGTGGAACCTGAAAACCAGTAAAAATGGTTAAGCGCGGTCACAAAGAACATGAACCATCCTCTGTCAACATCTTTCGGGATGATGGAGGTGTAATTAATGGAAAAGCTCTCATCGCACATGCCGAAGATGAGATAAAAGGAACGCCATCCGTATCCCCTGTACTTTTCCAGCATGGAGATGCCATAGAAGAGATGGCGGGCGTTGATCATCAGCGCCATGGCAAATGCCTGGAGAGGATTAAATGCCCCGAGCAGCAGGTTTACTGTTACAAATTCTATGCTTCCGGCAAAGATCATAATACTCATGAGCATCGGATAAATAAAGGAAAAGCCGGATACATTCATATAGATCCCGTATGTCAGCCCCAGGAACCAGAAACCTGCGAAGATGGGGATTGTATGGGGAAAAGCCGCCCGAAAGGCACGGCGGATCTCTCTGTGCCTGCGGATCTTTACATGTTGTTCTGTCATAAATAGCTCCGTTCTGTGCCGCCTGTATCGGCGGCATCTTTATTTCTTTCGTATGTTTAGCCGGCATACTTAATTATGATACCATTTAGGAAAATGGAATTCAATGATGTATTCTGGCTGTTAAATGTAGTAAAATGAGAAATAGAGGTTGAGGTACAGGAGGATGGAGAACTTTGGATTTTGACAGTGCAAAACGGGTTTTTGAAAAGTATCTGGATGGATATGACAGAGAGAATGACAAGGTGAGGCTGAAGATCGTACATACATATGGAGTTGCAGCTCAGAGCACGGCGATCGCTGAGCGCATGAGGCTTTCCGCGGAGGACAGGGAGCTGGCTCAAATTATTGCCCTGCTCCATGATATCGGACGGTTTGAACAGCTCAGACAATTTGACAGCTTTTGGCCTGAGACTATGGATCATGCATCCTATGGTGTAGAGCTTCTTTTTGGCACATCGAGGATGATCCGGAAATTTGTCCCGGAGGATAAATGGGATGAGGTGATCCGAGTGGCGATCGCAAAGCATAGTGATTTCGCCCTGGAGGGAATTTCCGACGAACGAAAGCTTATGCATGCCAGGATCATCCGGGATGCGGATAAGCTGGATAACTGCCGGGTAAAGCTGGAGGACGATTTTGAGGCTTTTCTGAGTGTTCCGGCAGAGAAGGTCAGTTCATCTGTCATAACCAGGAAGGTCCGTGAGGATGCGCTTGCGGGAAGGAGCATTCTCTCCTCGGACAGGGTGACACCCATGGATTACTGGGTATCATATCTGGTGTATTTTTACGACCTCAATTACCGGGCCAGTCTTGATATCGTCGAGGAAAATGATTATGTCCGGCGCCTGATCCGCCGTATTCCGTATCTGGACCCGGATACGGGCAGAGTGATGGAAGAGCTGGAAAACAGGCTTATTAAATATGTCAGTGAAGCAAAAAAGGATTGTGGAAGGAGAGGATAAAATGGAAAAATATCTGGGTGAGAATATTCCGAAGCTTGGATTTGGCTTAATGAGGCTTCCCATGGACGAGGGAAAGATTGATGTGGCGCGTACGCAGGAGATGGTGGACCGCTTTCTGGAAGAAGGATTCTGTTATTTTGATACTGCATATGGCTACAATGACGGAGAGTCTGAAGCAGTGGCAAAAAAGGTCCTTGCAGACCGGTATCCGAGGGATAAATTTCTTCTCGCGACTAAGCTTCCTGCATGGGCGGGAGCGAAGAGCAGGGAAGAAGCGGAACAGCAGGTGATAAAAAAAGCGAGAGATATGTATGCCTCCTTCCCGAAGGTTCCCTGTACCTCGTGCGCTTACTGTATGAAAGGATGCCCGAAGCAGATCGGCATCCATGGCATCTTCCAGGCGTATAACCTGTATACAATGTATCACGATCTTTCGGGAGCCCGGAATAAATATCAGTGGAATACAGAGGGGCGCGGCTTTGCAAAAGCGTCAGCGTGTATACGCTGCGGGAAATGCGAACAGGTCTGCCCGCAGCACATCCATATCAGAGACGAACTTGCGCGTGCGGCGGAAGCGCTGGAGGGATAAACTGTTACGACATTTCAAAAGTTTAACAAAAAAGATTGTAAAACCTGCGCGGCGTGCTATAATTGAGAGCGGTCGGAGGGATGAAAATGGAATGGAATAACAGATCAGAGGTCTGGGCGCATTTTATAATGGCTGTCTGCGGCGGCTTTTTCGGCGGATACGCGATCTTTGGACGCATGGCGGTATTCGGGTCCGCGCAGACGGCGAATCTGATAGAACTGGTTGGAGACATTCTGGGGAGAAATCTTACGGACGCTTCTCTGCGTCTGGGAGCTCTGCTTCTGTACGCGGCGGCGATGGTGATTTTTGTGGTCCTGAGAGAAAAAACTCCGCTGAACCTGAAGTATCTTGCCATTGCTGTCGATGCGGCGGCAGCAATGGCAAGATACTTCAGGTTCAGCGGAGTATC
>USKR01000119.1 GCA_900555215.1 uncultured Ruminococcus sp. | reverse complement strand
TTCCTACAACTTCCGCAATCTGTTTTACCTGATGAAGCAGTGTATCATATTTTTCCGGTTTCAGCGACTGGGCTCCATCGCACAGCGCGCACTCCGGATTGTTGTGAACTTCTACCATAAGTCCGTCTGCACCGGCGGCGACAGCGGCTTTTGCCATAGGCTCTACGAGCCACCATTTTCCTCCGGCATGGCTCGGATCAACAACTACCGGGAGATGGGTCTTTTTATGGAGGACCGGGATGCTCTGGAGATCCAGGGTATTTCTTGTGTATGTCTCGAAGGTGCGGATCCCGCGCTCGCAGAGGATGACATTCTCGTTTCCGGCAGCCATGATATATTCTGCGACATAATCCATTCTTCATAGGTAGCGTTTAATCCGCGTTTGAGAAGGATGGGGCGTTCCACCTGTCCGAGCTGTTTCAGAAGATCGAAATTCTGCATGTTGCGGGCGCCGATCTGGATCAAGTCTACCTTTTCGTTAAAGACATCCAGGTACTGTGTTGACATAAGCTCTGTTACAATAGGAAGTCCGACCTCTTCTTTTACTTTGCAGAGAATATCCAGTCCTTCCAGTCCCAGACCCTGGAAAGAGTAGGGGCTGGTCCGTGGTTTGAATGCACCTCCGCGCAGGAGATTGGCTCCCGAGGCCTTGGCAGCCTTGGCGATCTCAAGCACCTGTTCAAAGGACTCTACTGAGCAGGGACCTGCGATGAGTCCCATATGTCCCCCTCCGATCTTGACACCGGATACATCGATGACGGAATCCTCCGGATGGAAGGCACGGTTTGCCAGTTTGTATGGTTCCTGCACGTGCATGACTTTATCGACGCTGCTGTCCACTTCGAAAAGTCTGGGATCGATCAGTGTTGTGTCGCCGATACAACCAATGATGGTCATCTCTGTACCGCGTACAATATGAGTGTCGAGCCCTCTGTTTTTTACAAGATTTTCAACACGGGCAATATTTTCTTCTGTGGTATGTGGCTTGAGTACAATGATCATAGCTGTTTTCCTCCGGTTTCATATATTACGCCTGAATATGTGCGGCACCTGCTTACCGTAATACACTGGCGTTTTATTTGTAAAAAATGATATAATAATTGATAATATAATATTAACAATAACTTCACACTGTAAAATTTTAGTTGTTTAAAGTGTGAAAACATAAGTATCATAAAACATCGTAATGAAAATGTCAACAGATTTTTGAATATAGAAATGATTACTGTTCTTTATAGAACAGGTTGCACATTTCCTGCTGTGATGTTATCTTATTAAAGCCGGTCCTGCGGGCGCAGGGAGGCAAGAGTATATTACAGCATTACAGGCTGAAATCATAGAAAGGGAAAACTATGAAAATCATCAAACAGATCGGGATTATTTTCCTTGTATGCTGGCTGAGCGAGGTGATCGAGAAGTTCCTGCCTTTTGCATTTCCTGCAAGTGTGATCGGCATGGCACTGCTGCTCATCTGCCTGCTCACCGGCGTGCTGAAGATCGAGCATATTCAGGAAAAAGCAGATTTCCTGCTCGAAAATATGGCATTTTTCTTTGTGCCTGCCGGGGTGAGCATCATCAATTATTTTGATGTGCTGAAAAATTCGGTGGTACAGCTTATCATTATCTGCGTGGTCTCTACGGTGGTCACCTTCGCTGTGACAGCCTGGAGCGTAAAACTGACCGTACGCTTTATGGCGCTTACCGGGCGCACCGGCACCGGCGGCGGAGAAGGAAAGGAGGAAAACGGCATTGAGTGAGATATTTGCTTCTCCATATTTTGGCGTGGCGCTCAGCGTTATCACGTTCTGGATCGGTGTCAGGCTCCAGCGCAGGCTGAGGACGCCGATATGCAATCCGCTGATCATTGCTATTGTGCTGACGTCAGGTGTGCTCCTGCTCTTTAAAATTCCATATGACTCATATAACGCAGGCGGTGAGATTATCAACATGTTTCTGGCACCGGCTACGGCGTGTCTCGCAGTGGCAATCTACACAAAGATTGAAATGTTGAAGCAGTACTGGCTGCCGATCGTGGCAGGGTGTACGGCTGGTTCGGCAGCATCCATGCTGAGTGTATACGGGCTGTGCCGTCTGTTCGGACTCAGCGGGAGTCTGACCGTATCACTTATCCCGAAGTCCGTGACCACTCCCATTGCGGTCAGTATCGCAGAGCCTGCGGGAGGCATGGTGCCCATTACGGTAGTGGCTGTGATCGGCACGGGAATCCTGGGCAGCATCATCGCGCCTGTTCTGATCAGGATCTTCCGGGTGACAGATCCTGTGGCAGCCGGACTTGCGATCGGCGCGTCCAGCCATGCCGTCGGTACGTCAAAGGCAATAGAGCTGGGCGAGGTGGAAGGTGCAATGAGCGGGCTTGCGATCGGCATCTGCGGGATCATCACAGTGCTGATATCTATGGTCATTCTGTGATATATGTGCATAAATAAGGAAGTGAGAAGATTGAAAAAAGATACCTCTTATACGATCAGAAGAGTGCAGCGTCTTCCGGTCATTCTTATCGGGGAAGGACTGCTCGCAGGAGCTGCAGCCGGACTGATCGTAATGTTATACCGGATCGCCCTTACATATGCAGGGCAGTGGCTGGGGGAGATTCTGGCTTTTGTCAGGGGATATCCTCTGAGGATCGCAGGATGGTTCCTTATCCTGGCGGTTTTTGCCGTGATCGTGGGAAAGCTGGTGAAATGGGAGCCTATGATCTTGGGAAGCGAATCCCTCAGGTGGAGGGCGAGATCCTGGGAAAGCTCTCCCAGGACTGGAAAAAGGTGCTTCCTGCAAAATTTTTCGGCGGTTTTTTATGCCTTCTGGGAGGTCTGTCGCTTGGGCGGGAGGGCCCGTCTATCCAGCTTGGAGCCATGAGCGGACAGGGTATATCAAGGCTCCTGGACAGGGGGAAGACCGAGGAGAGATATCTGATGACTTGTGGAGCCAGCGCGGGACTGGCGGCGGCATTCCATGCCCCTCTGGCGGGGATGATGTTCGCGTTTGAGGAAATCCACAAAGGATTTTCTGCCGGACTGATGGTATCCGTGATGACTGCCTCGGTGACAGCAGATTATATTTGTTCGCATATCATGGGTCTTGATCCTGTGTTCCAGTTCCGCCTGGAGCATGTGCTTCCCCAGGATCATTATTGGCTGCTCCTGATCCTGGGGGCGCTGCTTGGAGTGATGGGAGCCCTGTATAATAAAGTAATGCTTAAGGCGCAGGATCTTTACAAAAAACCCAAGTGTCTCAATGAAACAACGCGGCTGGTGATCGCGTTTCTGGCGGCGGGGGTCATAGGGCTTATCATGCCATCTGTGCTCGGAAGCGGAGGGGATCTGATCGTAGATCTGACAGGGGGAGAGATGGCAATGGGGCTTGTGGCAGTCACTTTTGTGGTGAAATTTCTGTTTTCTGCCGTGAGTTTCGGCTCCGGAGCCCCGGGGGGAATCTTTTTCCCTCTGCTGGTGCTGGGCGCCCTTCTCGGCGGGGTCTTTGCTATGGCGGCCGTGGAAATATTCGGACTTGATCCGGTGTATGTGAATAACTTTGTACTCCTGTCAATGGCCGGATTCTTTACTGCTATCGTGCGCGCCCCCATCACAGGGATAATCCTGCTTTTTGAGATGTCCGGTTCTGTGAGCCAGATGCTTTCTCTTGCCATTGTCTCTGTTGCGTCCTATATTACGGCGTCGCTTCTCAGATCTGAGCCGATTTACGAGAGCCTGCTTAAGAAGATACTTCCGGGAAGAGGATCCCAAAGCGGAAAGAGTGCCCCGGCGGGCAGGCAGAAAGTGCTGAGCGAGTTTGTCATTATGGGAGGATCTGTGCTCGAAGGCAGGACTGTCATGGAGATCACATGGCCGGATAACTGCCTTTTGGTAGCTCTGGAGAGGGAAGGCAGAGAGATGATCCCACGGGGAAAGACGAAGCTTCAGGCAGGAGATAAGCTGACTGTGATGACAGATGAGCGGGATGCCGGATATATACATGACAAAATGGAAAACTTATGTTATACTTCATTTTAGGTCAGCGGGAGCAGATAATTGCAGATCCCGCGCAGAGAAATCAAAGGAGCAGACACAATGAAAAGAGTATTACTAAAGCTGAGCGGGGAGGCGCTCGCAGGAGATAAGAAGACCGGGTTTGACGAGGCGACTTGCATAGGGGTTGCGGAGCAGGTAAAGAAGCTGGTCGATGACGGAATCCAGGTGGCGATCGTGACCGGAGGCGGTAATTTCTGGAGAGGAAGGACCAGCGAGACGATCGACCGGACAAAGGCAGATCAGATCGGAATGCTGGCGACGGTAATGAACTGTATTTATGTATCAGATATTTTCCGCCATGTGGGGATGAAGACAGAAGTGTTTACCCCATTTGTGTGCGGCGCGTTTACATCCCTTTTTTCCAAGGACGCGGCAGTGGAAGCGCTGGAGGCGGGAAAGGTGATCTTCTTTGCGGGCGGCACGGGACATCCGTATTTTTCCACGGATACAGGGGCTGTTTTAAGAGCGATTGAAATAGAGGCAGACGCTATGCTTCTGGCGAAAGCCATTGATGGAATCTACGACAGTGACCCGAAGGTAAACCCGGAGGCAGTGAAGTATGACGAGATTTCTATCCAGGAAGTGATCGATAAGAAGCTGGCGGCAGTGGACCTGACAGCGTCTATTATGTGCCTTGAGAATAAAATGCCCATGCTCGTGTTCGGACTGAACGAGGAGAACAGCATCGTGGAGACGATAAGCGGCAATTTCACAGGAACGAAAGTTACAGTTTAAACTATAAAATAATATCCAGGAGGGCTTGCAGCATGAATGAGAAAGTGGCAGCATATGACGTAAAGATGACAAAAACAATCAATAACCTTGACAGTGAACTGGCAACGATCCGGGCAGGACGCGCCAATCCCCATGTTCTGGACAAACTGACCGTAGATTATTATGGAGCGCCGACTCCGATCCAGCAGGTAGCAAACGTATCTGTGCCGGAGGCGCGCATGATCCAGATCCAGCCGTGGGAGAAGAGCCTGTTAAAACAGATTGAAAAAGCCATCCTTACGTCTGAT
>USKR01000118.1 GCA_900555215.1 uncultured Ruminococcus sp. | reverse complement strand
CGTTATAGGTCTCGTCCAGATAATATCAGTCATCACATCCTTTATCTCCAGACCGGCAGCATCCGGTACTGGATCAGCGCCCTCTGCATTGCTTTCTCATGCGGATTCCTTGGCACATAGACCGGTTCCATTGTCCTTGGGTCAAGCCCTGTATAGTACATGCAGGTAGACAGCGTGGAAGGAGTCGGATAGAAATCCTGCACCTGTTCCGGCATATAGCCCAGGTCCCGGCAGTATTCTGCAAGCTTCACCGCTTCTTTCAGCGTTGAACCCGGGTGCGAAGACATAAGGTATGGAACAAGATACTGCTTCTTTCCGAGACGCTCATTCATTTTGCCGAACTGGCGGATAAATTCCTCATACACCTTGTTCTGCGGCTTGCCCATCAGGGCGAGCACCTGGTCTGAAACATGCTCCGGCGCGACTTTAAGCTGGCCGCTCACATGATGTTCGCACAGCTCCCGGAGGAATTCATTCTTCCGGTCCGCCAGCAGATAATCAAACCGGATCCCGGAACGGATGAACACCTTTTTCACTCCCGGGATGTCCCGCATTTTTTTCAGCAGGGACACATAATCGCTGTGGTCCGCATCCAGGTTCTTGCAGGGAGCCGGGAACAGGCACTGTCTGTTCCGGCAGACGCCGTGTTCCATCTGCTTTTTACAGGACGGATGGCGGAAGTTTGCCGTAGGCCCGCCCACATCATGGATATAGCCCTTGAAATCCTTTTCTTTTGTAACTGTCTCTGCCTCTTTCAGCAGTGATTCGTGGCTTCTCACCTGTACGATCCGTCCCTGATGGAATGTCAGGGCGCAGAAGCTGCATCCTCCGAAGCATCCCCTGCTGCTGATCAGGCTGAAACGGATCTCCGACACTGCCGGAACGCCGCCTTTCTCTTCATAAGAGGGATGGTATGTCCTTACATAAGGCAGGGCATAGACATCATCCATCTCCACAGTGGACAAAGGCTTTGACGGCGGATTCTGTACAACATACAGATGGTCTGAATATGGCTCTGCAAGCCGTCTCCCGTTAAATGCGTCTGTGTTGATATACTGCGTGTAAAAGCTGCGCGCATAGTTTTTCTTGTCTTGTTTCAGCTCCTCATAAGAAGGGAGGAACTCTGCATCTTTGATCCGCTCCCTGTCTTTTACGCGAACCACGGTCCCGTCAATATAGGTCAGTTCTTCCACCGGAATCCCCGCGTCAAGGGCCTCCGCAATCTCCACGATGGAGCGCTCTCCCATCCCGTAGGAGACGATATCGGCGCCGGAATCCAGAAGAATGGAGCGCTTCAGGGAGTCTGACCAGTAGTCATAGTGCGCCAGCCTGCGAAGGCTCGCCTCAATACCGCCCAGGATGACAGGCGTATTCTTATAGGTCTGCCGGATCAGGTTGCCATATACCACGCAGGCATGGTCCGGGCGCTTTCCCATCTCCCCGCCGGGAGTATATGCATCTGTCTTCCTGCGTTTCTTTGACACGGAATAATGATTTACCATGGAGTCCATATTGCCGGAAGAGACTAGGAAGCCGAGCCGGGGCTCGCCGAAGACACATACCCTCTTCGGATCCTTCCAGTCCGGCTGTGCGATGACGCCTACCCGGTATCCCCTTGATTCCAGCAGCCGGCTTATGATCGCATACCCAAAGGAAGGATGGTCCACGTAAGCATCGCCGATGATATAGGCGAAATCTACCTGATCCCATCCTCTCTTTTCCATGTCTTCTCTGCTCACAGGCAAAAATCTGTCACTCATTCCACAACCCCGCATTTTTCATAAATTCCATTCATGATCTCATAGAAATCATGGATATAATAATCTGCGAGACGCTTCTTCTCCTGCTCATCCCGCCTGGAGAAGTCATCGTCCACAGCGCACACTTCCATGCCCGCGTTCTTCCCTGCAAGTATCCCGTTGGGGATATCCTCGAACACAAGACATTCTGCCGGATCGACTCCAAGGTCTCCGGCTACTTTCAGATACATATCCGGCGCAGGTTTCCCGGCTGCCACTTCACTGGATGTGCACACAGAGGTAAAGTACTCATTCAGCCCCCGCGCGTCCAGAGCCGCCTGGGCGATCTTGCGGTCATTGCTTGTCGCGATCCCAAGGAGCACTCCTCTTCGTTTCATCTCGTCCAGGAATTCCACTGCTCCCGGCTTTGGGAATACTTTCGTCGCATAGAGCTCAACAGCCATGTCCCGCCAATCCTGCATGACCTCTTCCCTTGTGCGGTTCAGTGTCTGAAATGTATCCACAAAGTACTGGGCAGTCTCTATCTAGCTCATGCCCTCGATATCTTTGTGGAATGTTTCAGGTTCGGTTATATTATGTTTCGCCATATAGATCCGATCCACTTCCAGCCAGACCCACATGGAGTCCACCAGAGAACCGTCCATATCAAATATGACTGCCTTTTTCCCTTTCAGCATAATTTGTCTACCTCTTCATCTGTCAGCCGCCGGAATTCTCCCGGAGCAAGCGCCTCATCCAGCGCAAGGGAGCCCATACTGAGGCGTTTCAGATAGATCACCTCTTTGCCCACCGCCCGGAACATCCGCTTCACCTGATGATACCTTCCCTCCCGGAGCGTGACCTCGATCCTGGAAGTCTCCCCGGAGCTTAAGATCTTAAGCTCCGCGGGGAGCGTGGCCTTCTCATCACCGATATCCAGTCCCTGCGCGAACATCCGCACGTCTTCTTCATCTACTTTTCCCCGGATATCTGCATAATAGACCTTGTCCACATGCTTTTTCGGAGATAGCAGGCGGTGCGCCAGATCTCCGTCATTTGTGATCAGCAGGAGCCCTTCTGTATCCTTGTCCAGCCGTCCCACGGGGAAAAGATCCTCCCTTCGCATGCCTGTGCCTGCATCGCTGCTTTTATCGGAGCGGAGCAGGTCCAGCACGGTCTTCTCCATTTTATCCTCTGTGGCAGAGACCACCCCGGAAGGCTTATTCAGCATGAAATATTCATATCTTGCATAAACGGCCGGCTCGCCTTTCCAGCAAACAGCATCCTTATCCGTGTCAATTTTCGTCTCCGGTTTCCTGACAGGAGCTCCGTTCACTGTGACGCTGCCTTTTACCAATTCCTTCTTCACCTGGCTTCTCGTGCCATATCCCATATCTGCCAGGAACTTGTCCAGTCTTACGATCATAATGACTGCCACCGCCATCCCGGGAGATATTTGTTCTTGAGCGTCTGGGACGCCAGCTTCCCGAATCCGAGAGGATATCCGTCCACACAGACCAGATACCATCCTTTCTCCCTGGGAAGTGTCACATCCTCCACGTCAAGGGTCTCCCCTTTCAGATATTTGATGATCCGCTCGTCCGCTGCCGGCAGATCGATGATATGTTCATATTCTTCTTTCTTCAGATTCATAGCAAATGCCTGGCTGGGTTCGAACCGCTTTTTCTTCAGTTCTCCGAGAAGAAGCCCTGTCCTTAAAAAGCGGATTCCTTTAAGGGGCGGTACATCCTCAGGCATATAGTATACCTTATCCCCGCGGATATCCATCCTGGCGGGATCCATTTCCCGCTCTACAGACGCAAGGAAATCCTCCAGTTCCGGCGGCAGCTTCCCTGCTCTGCTTTCCTGTCCAGGATTTGCTGCCGGCTTCACGCGATCCGTCTGAGCGCCCTTCTTCAAAAGAGCAAGGAAATGCCCTTCCCCTTTCATCCTGTGCGGGAAAATGCGCACCGTCTTTTTGAGACGTTCATCTCCCGTCAGGGACACTTCCGGCATGCCCTGGGCAAACCCTTCATACCCTTCCATCTCACAGATTTCAAACTGGGGATACTCCTGCAGAAGATACTCGATGGTCTGTTCATTTTCCTCCGGTGAAAAAGTGCAGGTGGAATACAGGAGCATTCCGCCCTCCCGGAGCATTTCTGCCGCCTGCGTGACAATGCTCCTCTGGATCTTGGAGAAGTAGTCCGGTCCATGTTCCTCCCAGGCGCGGATCATCTTCCGGTCTTTACGGAACATGCCCTCCCCGGAACAGGGCGCGTCGATCAGGATCTTATCAAAATATCCCTTAAAATACGGGACAAGCCTTCCCGGCTCTTCGCTCAGGATGAGTACGTTTCCAATTCCGAAGAGTTCCAGATTCTTGAGCAGCCCTTTTGCCCGGGAACTGCTCAGATCATTTGCCGCAAGAACACCTGTGCCGTTCAGCTTTGCTCCCAGCTCCGTCGCCTTTCCCCCGGGGGCTGCGCATACATCCAGCACCCGGTCCCCCGGTTCGACAGGAAGGCAGTCTGCCGGAGTCATAGCGCTCGGCTCCTGGAGATAGTACAGTCCCGCAAAGTAATACGGGTGCTTTGCAGGCTGGTATTTTTCCCCGTCATAATAAAACCCGTTCCTGATCCACGGAACAGGTTTGAGCGGCCAGGGCGCGATCTTTAAAAACTCTTCCACTGATATCTTTGCTGTATTTACACGGAGCCCATAATGGCGCGGCTCGTCAAAACACCTTTCGTATTCCTCATATTCCGCGCCCAGAAGGGCTCTCATTTTATCTTCAAATGCTGCCGGCAGATGATTCATCATATATCCTCCATAATTCCCGCAAAGCGCGGGATTTACTTTTCAACCCCTAGGGCAGGTATCATCCCCGCAGAGCGGGGCGGGCCGATTGCCCGTAGTGCAGTTATTATACCATGTTTTTTCTACAGGTGAAAGCCCCAGCGCTTAAAAGTCCCCGCTGACCTTCTTATCCTGCACATAGGACAGCGCGGGGTACGGATTGACGCTGATCTCCTGCTCGTTTTGATAGAGATAGATTCCGACATGGAGATGGACCGGAAATTTCCCCCTTGTCCCTTCCTCCGTGCCATATCCGGTATCCCCCATGAACCCCAGCAGATCTCCCGCGTTTATGGTATCCCCCTCCTCGATATCTGCATAAGAATCCAGATGGGCGTAGTAAAAGTAAGCCCCATGGGGCGCGCGGATTCCCAGACGGCAGCCTCCCAGTTCCAGCCATCCTTTGCTTTCAACAATGCCGTCCGTCATGCTGACAACAGGAAACCGCCCCGGCTCGTTTACAGAAGGCATGATATCTGTTCCTTCATGCCCTCTCTCTCCTCCGTA
>USKR01000117.1 GCA_900555215.1 uncultured Ruminococcus sp. | reverse complement strand
TACCTCCCGATCAGCCATTCTCTTTTTGTGCTTCAGCAATGCTCCAGCACGATCCCGTGTGCGATCCCCGGAACACTGGCGCCCTCATTAAAACTTACAGTTGACATCAATGCCCCCGTTGGGACAAACAGAACGCGTTTCCACTCGCCTTTTTCAATCTTCGGGAGTACAAAGGAGGCTAATGTCACTGCCGCGCAGCCACAGCCGCTCCCCCCTGCATGGGTATCCTGTGTCTGCCGGTCAAAGATCGTCATCCCGCAGTCCAGATGCCGTTCCCGGATGTCATATCCCTTCCCTCTGACCAGGTCAAACAGGATGGACTGTCCCACATAGCCCAGATCTCCCGTAATGATCCGGTCATAGTCCTGCTCTGTCCTTCCCATATCTTCGAAATTTCTCACAATCGTATCCATCGCCGCGGGAGCCATGCACGCGCCCATATTCTGTGAATCTTTCAGACCGTAATCCACAATCTTTCCCACAGTCACGCCTGCGATACGGACATGGCTCTTCTCCTGACGCACCTGGCTGTTTTCGTACTTATCCTGTTTGTTCCCTGCCGGTTTTTCAGCTGAACGGACAAGAAACGCGCCGCTCCCTGTCACTGTCCAGTGCGCCGACAGCGGTCTCTGACTGGCATATCCCAGCGGAAAACGAAACTCTTTTTCCGCGCTGCCGAAATGGCTGGAAGTAACGGCAAGCATATACTCGCCGTATCCGGCGGCCGCGCTCATTGCCGCCAGGGCAAGCGCTTCCCCGGACGTAGAGCAGGCTCCGTAAAGTCCGAATATAGGAATCTGGAGCCCCTCTACGCCCATAGACGTGGCAATCCCCTGCCTCAATAAGTCGCCTCCGAACAGATAGCGTACATCCTCTGCCGTCACATGGGCTTTTCCAAGCGCCAGGACACAAGCTTCTTTCTGCATTGTGCTTTCCGCCTCCTCCCAGGTCTGCGCCCCGAAGAGATCATCCTCGCTTGTCATATCAAACAGTTTCCCCAGAGGTCCTTCCGCCTCCTTACTGCCAGTCACCGATGCCGCGCTTATAAGATAAGGCGCATTTGCAAATATCAGGCTCTGGCTTCCTTTTACGATCTGATCCATACCGCATCCTCACCTTTTCCGTCTGTCATATGGGTATTATGCGCATGTTTTCCATGAATATGCAGGGTATATTTTCCGAATGATTCCAGATACTAACAAAAGACAGCGCAATCAGGCTGAAAAGAAAGGAGACCGCCTCATGGATAAGATACAGCGTTTAAAACAGGAAAAACAATATGAAGAATATGTCAAACAGAAAACACCGCAGCACAATGTATGGCTGAACATGCTCAAAGCCTTCCTCCTAGGGGGCACCATCTGTTTCATCGGACAGGTCATCAATCACTACTGCGAGCTGAAGAAGCTTAGCGCAGACGACTGCAGCAGCTGGACATCCCTGCTCCTCGTCCTTTTAAGCGTGCTCCTCACCGGCACAGGAATCTACCCCCGTCTCGCGAAATGGGGAGGCGCCGGAGCTCTGGTTCCCATCACCGGATTTGCCAACTCAGTTGCCGCGCCGGCAATCGAATACAAAAAAGAAGGTCAGGTATTCGGCATCGGATGTAAGATTTTTACTATAGCAGGTCCTGTTATCCTGTACGGTATCTTCACAAGCTGGTGTCTGGGAATACTGTACTGGCTGGGAACGCTGATCGGATAAACAGCAAAGAGCCTGCCTCATTCTGCTTTCAGCAGTCAGAGACAGGCTCTCTCTTTTCTCCGCAGATCTTGCGGCACTCTCTATCATATGTGTATATACCGTTGACTTCTTCTTCCACATCAGACCACTGGGTGTATACACTTGCACACAATCCCCCCGGGATCAGCGCTTCCACTCTTTCCATCAGTTCCTCGTACGAATGGTTCAATGAATATCTGCTTTCATGAGCCCCATATCCATAAAGCTCATCACATGCACAGTGACCTTTTTCCCTGAACGTATACCCGCCGATTTCTGAGAGTACGGACGCTCTTTCCTTTTCCGGCTTCACCTTAAGCCGAAAGAAATAATTATGCACACTGTTAAAATCTCCGTCCCCCTGATCAAACCAGCCGCTCGCCTGATCGATCAGCCGGGAAGGATCACATTCCCGGGCGATCCCGGTCAGCGCTTCCGCCTCGAACTGTCCCCACCCCTCATTAAACAGCACCCATGTACAGATACTGGGATGCCCCTTCAGCAGACGGATCGTCTCTTTCAGCTCACGGACAAATTCCCGTTTTCCTCTCCTGTCCTTTCTTGCAAGAAGCCGGCTGTGCCCGTCCCGGATGCGGATCCCCCTCCAGGACAGCACTGTTCCCAGATAAGTCACGAACCACGGCTTATATATGCCTCCGCCATTCACCATGTCCTGCCAGACCGCCATACCCATACGGTCACAGTGATAGTACCATCTCTGAGGCTCGATCTTCAGGTGTTTACGCACCATGTTAAACCCGGTCTTTTTCATTTCCCGTATATCAAAAATGAACGCATCATCTGCCGGAGCGGTATACAGCCCGTCCGGCCAGTATCCCTGATCGAGCACCCCCTTCTGAAACTGCGGTTTCCCATTTAAACAGATCCGGGGGATACCATTTTCATCCTTTTCTACCGAAAATTTTCTCACGGCAAAATAGCTCTTTACCTTGTCATTTCCCGCTTTTACATCAAAATAGTAAAGCCATGGTTCGCTGCAGGTCCAAAGTTTCACCTCGGGCAGAGAAATTTCGATCCACTCTCTGCTTCTGCCCTCTGTGTCGCAGAGGATTTCCTTATCCGCCCCTGCTTCCTCCGCAGAAACATCTGTACTGTCATAAATACCGGGGCTTCTGACAGATATCTTTATCCCATATGCCTTATCTCCGCCCGGGCCGGCATCCACGCGTATCCTGACCATTTTTTTCTCAGGATCGGTTTCCGTTTCCACGGAACGGATATAATGTTTCGGCACTTCTTCCATCCAGACAGTCTGCCAGATCCCGCTCTGCGCAGTGTAAAACATGCCGCCGCGCTTCAGTTTCTGCTTTCCCCTGGCGTGATAAGAGGTATCACTCAGATCTCTGACCGCCGCTGCAAGTTCATTCTCTCCCTCTTGCACTGCCTCTGTGATATCCGCCTCAAAAGGAAGGTACCCGCCTGTATGCCGCACAACTTTCTTGCCGTTCACATAGACAACACATGCCTGATCTACAGCACCGAAATGAACGATCAGCCTGTGTCCCTCTGCTCTCCGCCCTGCCCAGCCAGTCAGAATAAAGCTCCTGCGATACCAAAGATATTCATCCGGCTGCAGCTGCCTTGACACTCCCGAAAGTGCGCTCTCCGGGGAAAACGGCACAAGGATCTTCCCGTCGTACTCCTCCGGCATGCGGAATTTTTTGGTAAACGCGTAATCCCAGTATCCGTTCAGATTCACATAACTGTCCCTGACCATAAGAGGTCTGGGATATTCTGCAAGGACATGGTCCGGGTCAAGCTCTTTTCCCCATCTTGTATAAAGCTGTTCCATGCGTTCTGCCTCCTGCGGTCATTGAATTTCTCTCAGTGCGATCCCTGTTTTTCTATTTCTCCTCTTTCTTATTTTTCCTGCGCAGCATCTGCAGCGGAAGGATCACCGTTACTCCTGCCGCCAGTGCTCCTCCTATAATCAGCACAGCCGCGCCTGCCGCATTTCCCGAGCCCGCCGAGATCAGGAAACGGGGGATCAGCAAAAATACCACTGTAAATATAATGCATAGTTTTCCGCAGAAGCTGTTGGCATATTCCCAGCTTTCTTTACTTTTCATGGCTTCTTTTACATGGTATCCCGCTTTCATATCCGGATATGAAGACCGGCTGCGCAGCACAACAATCCCCGTCACAGCAAAGATCAGAGCAAGTACATGATAGAGGATAAGTATCATTTCACTCATATTGTCAGATCTCCTTTTTATGCTTTCATAAGTATTAACCGGACACAGTCCGGCCGGGATGTCCCGGATTCGAGTGTAAATGTCCGCTCTGCTCCATTATAAAATAAGACACGCCAAAGTACAATCTGGATTTACCCCACAGATATAACTGTCTCGATCACAAGGAAGTTCTCTCCCCCGGCCTCCGGGAAGTGTATAAAATGCCCCGCGGGGTCCGCCGCCTCCCACTTCTGTATTTCCAGTGATTCCCCTTCTTCTCTCCGGATATTCACCTGCTCTCTGTCCCGGGGCGTCTCAAAATAGGAAAAAAGGAGATTTTCATGAAGCGATATCATCTGATACCGGTCTCCGGTCAGGAGCCCTTCTTTTACGATCGCCTGATGGCTGCACACATAGGAAAACAGTTTATCCGGATACAGCACCGCGATCCTGCCGCATCGCTTATCCGGCGCTTTCTTACGTTTCCATGTTTCCAGATCTTTCGGTGTATCAAACCAAAAGACCGGATACATATACGCCCAGTGTTTTTCTCCGGAAAGTTCCTGCCATGTATGAAGAAACGGCGCCATTTCCGGGAACCACTGCTCCGGGATTTCTGTCCAGTCCGGCTGATCTTTCCGGCTCTTTGTGTCATGATCTCTTCCCTCTGTCACATATTCCATATACAGAAATAAAAGCTCATGATAACGGAACAGCCCGCCTGTCAAAAGACGTCCTTCCTGTTTCTCTTTTTCCATTTTCCGGCGGCATGCAAGGACAGCTCTGTCCAACTTCTCCTCTGCCATATCTTTTCTCAAAGCCGCGCGGTACTGTGCTCGTATAATCTGTTTCATCATATCTGTCCTCTCCATCCTTCCGGCAGATATCTCTGTGTTGCCCTCAGCATGTCATCCACAAGCTGCCGGATATCTTTTTCTCCACATTTTTTCCCTTTTACCAGCGGATCATTCATAAATGCCCGTACCACTGCCTCCCTGTCACATCCGAGCGCGGCTCGGAGGATAGTCTCATGGTTTTCTACATGCGGCATTACAAGGGTTCGGATATCTTCAGGCAGTTTTCCCGCATAAAGCGGCCGCACCGCATCCCGTTCAAATACCGCGTTCGTCTCTACGACCGCGTCAGCCGGAAGATTTGCAATCTGGAGCGCACTGTTCGGGATATTAACATTACTTACCATCCG
>USKR01000116.1 GCA_900555215.1 uncultured Ruminococcus sp. | reverse complement strand
TGGAGCCCGACCAGCTCAGAAGACTGCTCTTTGAGATCTCAGAAAATTTTGATCTGAGCCATACAGTGGAGTTCACCGTGGAGGCGGGGCGTCCGGACAGTATCACAGAGGAAAAGCTTGCCGTGCTGAAAGAGTTCCCTGTTACAAGGATCTCCATCAATCCCCAGACCATGCAGCAAAAGACGCTGGATCTGGTGGGGCGCAGGCATACTGTTGGAGATGTCAGAGAAGCGTATGCAATGGCCCGGCGGCTTGGATTTGACAATATCAATATGGACCTGATCGCAGGGCTTCCCGGGGAAAATGCGGCGGACATGGCGGATACTCTGTCCCAGATCGAGGCGATGCGGCCGGACAGCCTGACTGTCCATTCGCTTGCCATCAAGCGGGCGGCAAAGTTCGGACAGGAGGGAAGGACCATGGACCTGCACTCCGAGATATCGCAGATGGTGGACGCCGCGGCGAAGAGCGCGGATAGAATGGGGCTGAAGCCGTATTATCTGTACCGCCAGAAGAATATCGCGGGAAATTTTGAAAATGTCGGTTATGCGAAGCTTGACAAAGCGGGAATATACAATATACTGATTATGGAAGAAAAGCAGACGATCCTTGCAGCGGGCGCGGGGGCGTCCACGAAGGTACTGCTTGATAAGCCCATACGGACGGAAAAGGGGAAAGAGGTCGACCTCGTCCATGTGGAAAATGTAAAAAATATTACAGAGTACATCAATCGGATCGATGAAATGATAGAACGAAAAGGAGAATGGCTATGGCGCTGAAGAAGAAACCGGTTACCGGCATGAAAGATATCATGCCCGCCGAAATGGAGATCAGGGATTATGTGATCGGACTGATCAAAGACACATACAGAACCTTCGGGTTTTCCTCCATGGAGACTCCCTGCGTGGAGCACATTGAGAACCTGTGCAGCAAGCAGGGCGGGGACAATGAAAAACTCATATTCAAGATCTTAAAGCGTGGAGAAAAGTTAAAGATCGACGAGGCAAAGGAAGAGGCAGACCTGGTAGACGGCGGGCTGCGCTATGACCTGACAGTTCCTCTTTCCAGATATTATGCGAACCACGCAAATGAGCTCCCGTCTCCCTTCAAAGCGCTCCAGATGGGAAATGTGTGGAGAGCGGATCGTCCGCAGAGAGGGCGCTACCGCCAGTTCATGCAGTGTGACATCGATATCCTGGGCGAGCCGTCCAACCTGGCGGAGATCGAGCTGATCCTGGCGACGACCACGCTCCTGGGGAAACTGGATTTTAAGAACTTTACCATCCGTATCAATGACCGCCGCTTCTTAAAGGCAATGGCAGCGTACAGCGGATTTGACGAGAAAGATTATGACAGTGTGTTCATCACCCTGGACAAGATGGACAAGATCGGTATGGACGGCGTGGCAGCTGAACTGAAGGAGAACGGCTATGCGGAAGAATCGGTGGAAAAATATCTCGCGCTTTTTAAAGAGATTACGAACGATGTGGAGGGTGTCCGCAAGTGTAAAGAAAAACTGGAAGGATATCTCGCGCCTGAGGCGGCAGATTCGCTGGAAATGATCATTACCAGCGTGGAGAGCCAGAAGGAAGCGGACTTTAAGATGAGTTTTGACCCTACGCTCGTGAGGGGGATGTCTTACTATACGGGCACGATCTTCGAGATCTCCATGGATGAGTTCGGCGGCTCAGTGGGCGGCGGCGGACGCTACGATGAGATGATCGGAAAATTCACCGGGCAGGACACGCCGGCAGTGGGATTCTCCATCGGATTCGAGCGTATTGTCATGCTCCTTCTTGAACGCGGCTATCAGGTGCCCACAGGAAGAAAGAAAAAGGCATATCTTCTGGAAAAGAAGCTGCCCCAGGAAAAACTCCTTGAGGTGCTTGCCCAGGCACGCCAGGACCGGGCAGACGGGTATCAGGTGATGCTCGCAAATATGAAGAAGAACAAGAAGTTCCAGAAGGAACAGCTTGCAGAACAGGGATATACAGAGATTACGGAGGTGTACAATGGCTGAGTCAATGAAAGGGCTTAAGAGGACTCACCGCTGCGGCGAGCTCTCCGCGGCAAATATCGGTGAGAAAGTGACCATCATGGGATGGGTGCAGAAGAACAGAAATAAGGGCGGTCTGGTATTCACGGACGTGCGTGACCGTTCAGGGATCATCCAGGTGGTGTGCGAGGAAGGCAAGACAGACGCGGCGCTTCTTGAGAAAGCAGCGTCCCTGCGCTCTGAATACGCGGTTGCCATCGTAGGTGAGGTGGCGAGACGTTCCGGCGCGGTGAATGACAAGATCGCAACAGGAGAGATCGAGGTCATCCCAAGTGAGCTGCGCATCCTCTCCGAAGCTCAGACTCCTCCGTTCCCGATCGAGGAAAATTCAAAGACAAAAGAAGAAGTGCGTCTGAAATACCGTTATCTTGACCTGAGAAGGCCGGACCTGCAGCGCAACCTGATGATGAAGAGCCAGGTCATGACGCTGACCCGCCAGTTCTTCTCAGAGGAAGGATTCCTTGAGATCGAGACCCCGATGCTGGGAAAGACCACCCCGGAGGGGGCGAGAGACTATCTGGTGCCCAGCCGTGTGCATCCGGGATGCTTCTACGGGCTGCCCCAGTCTCCCCAGCTCTACAAACAGCTTCTGATGTGCTCCGGGTTTGACCGCTATATCCAGATCGCCAGATGTTTCCGTGATGAGGACTTAAGAGCGGACCGCCAGCCCGAGTTCACGCAGATTGATATGGAGCTGTCTTTCGTGGATGTGGATGACGTCATCGATGTCAATGAGAGATACCTTGCAAAGATCTTTAAAGAGGTGCTGGACGTGGATGTACAGCTCCCCATCCAGCGGATGACATGGCAGGAGGCAATGGACCGCTTCGGTTCTGACAAGCCGGACCTGCGCTTCGGCATGGAGCTTACCGATGTGACAGACGTGGTGAAAGGATGCGGCTTCGGCGTGTTCACAGGCGCCATTGAGAACGGCGGCAGCGTGCGCGGTATCAATGCCAAAGGCCAGGGCGCGATGCCGAGAAAGAAGATCGACAAGCTGACTGCATTTGTAAAAGATTACGGCGCAAAAGGTCTCGCATACATCGCGCTCCAGGAGGACGGCAGCGTGAAGTCTTCCTTTGCCAAGTTCATGAGCGGGGAAGAGATGTCCGCCCTGATCAGCGCTATGGGCGGCGAGCCGGGAGACTTGCTCCTCTTTGCGGCTGACAAGAATAAAGTGGTATGGGATTCTCTCGGAGCGCTCCGCGTGGAGCTGGCAAAAGAGCTGGATCTCTTAGATAAAGATGAATTCCGCTTCGTGTGGATCACAGAGTTCCCGCAGTTCGAGTGGAGCGATGAGCAGGGGCGTTATCTTGCCATGCACCATCCGTTTACTATGCCGATGGAAGAGGACCTTCCTCTCCTGGAGCAGGGAAAACTCGGGGAGGTGCGCGCGAAGGCT
Source organism: uncultured Ruminococcus sp. (assembly GCA_900555215.1). Classification (GTDB taxonomy): domain Bacteria; phylum Bacillota; class Clostridia; order Lachnospirales; family Lachnospiraceae; genus Mediterraneibacter; species Mediterraneibacter excrementipullorum. Next base: position 1,677 of record USKR01000116.1, on the reverse strand, counting down.
TACGATATCGTTCTCAACGGAAACGAGATCGGCGGCGGAAGCGTCAGGATCCATCAGAACGACATCCAGGAGAAGATGTTCGAGGCGCTCGGATTTACGAAAGAACAGGCGCACACACAGTTCGGGTTCCTGCTTGAGGCATTTAAATACGGAGTGCCGCCACACGCAGGACTTGCCTACGGCCTGGATCGTCTTGTCATGCTCATGGCAAAACAGGACAGCATCCGCGATGTGATCGCGTTCCCGAAGATCAAGGACGCTTCCTGCCTGATGACAGAGGCGCCGACACCGGCTGACCAGAAGCAGCTTGACGAGCTGGGGCTGGAAGTGAAGGCAGAGATGGAAGAGTAGAGTTCAGCCGGAATAGAATAGAAATAAAAGATCGTTGAAACAGGGGCGTCCGCACTGAGAATTATGCCAGTGCGGGCGCTCTTATTTGATTGCAGCAAATGGAGTGATATCGTATGATTAGAGTAGAGGATGGTGGACAGGTTTTCTGAGGAGGTGAGTTATTATGCAGAGGAAGCTCAGACGAAAGCGCAGTCTTTTGCGCCGTACAATAAGGAGATGGATCCTGCTTTCAGGAATAACAACGGTTTGCCTGCTGTTCACGGCATGCGGAGAACAGGAGAGTAAAAAAACGGAAGAAAAACCAGAAGCACAGAAAGACTCGGATTCCGATTGGACAGGACTGATTTCTCCGCAAGATGCGCATAATAGGTTGGAAAAGAAGAGCTCGGATGAACAGGAAGAATCGGATACGCACGCACCTTTAAAGAAGGTTTACATAGAAGGCACCAGTGTATTGTGCGGAATATATCGGGCTGAGGAAGGGGAATACGCTCCGGTGATCGGTCCTGAGCTCCGTCTTTATCCGAATGGAGAGGGGAGTTTTCATGTTCATTCAGCCTCGAGCTATATTGCGTCCGGCGGTTATGAAGCGGTTGACGGGATGGTGTTTGCTTATGATGAAGAGCACACGGAATGGTACATGTCGGAAGAGCTGGATTGACATGAGTGATAGATGAACCTATAAAAAACTCAGGAGCAGCTCCCTTATTTTGGGGAGTTTCACCTGAGTTTTTCGCTTGTTTAGAGGATACAGGCTGATGAACTGCATATAAAATGTCTGCGCTATTCATCCCATCCTTCGTAAAACCGGATATTCACGGAGATGTTCCTCACGATATCACCTTCTTCTGTTTCGATATCTTCGATCTCAGACACATAGGGAAGCAGAGGCTCTTCCTCCTCGAGTTCCACTGTGATCCAGTTCCGGCATGCCTCGTTGGCATTGTCAATGGCATCGTCCAGTGTTTCGCCGGACGCCTCGCAGCATTCAAGATCCGGAAAGAAGGCATGGTAGCCGCCTTCTTCTTTTTTGCGGAATACCGCAGGATATATAAATTTCATAGTTTGGTGCTCCTTTGGATTATAATAGATTGATTTGTAATATTGCTTTCCGGCTGCTGCCGGCACTGTGGTCAGTATAGTATAAACAGGGAAAAATAGCAAGGTCAGCGGCAGCAGCATTTCACGGGCATTTCCTGATCCGTTTCCTGACCTTCATTTCTTAACGGTATCTGGCATTCCATTCTTCTTCTGTGAGCCTGGGCGTATACCATGAGCCGCTGATCCCTTCTGTGGTCCCGGTCACATGGTTGGAGACGTATTGGA
>USKR01000115.1 GCA_900555215.1 uncultured Ruminococcus sp. | reverse complement strand
TTAGTCTCCGGGCAGACGTCTTTGTCCAGCACGCGGATGAATTTTTCATCACCATAGTATTTATCATAGACCGCTTTCACGTCCTCCCAGCTCACATCCTTCGTAAGCTTTGCATACTCTGTGGCAAGGATGCCGCGGTTCATCGGCACCAGGTGAGGCGTGAAACTTAAGGTCACCTGTTCCCCCGCCGCATACCCGAGCTGTTCTTCGATCTCCGGGGTATGGCGGTGGGAAGCCACGCCGTATGCCTTGATATTCTCATTGACTTCGCAGAATAGATTCGGGACCTTTGCCCCGCGCCCCGCGCCGGATGTGCCGGATTTGGCGTCAATGATCAGAGTGCTCATGTCGATCAGCCCTTCTTTTGCAAGAGGATACGCTGTCAGGATGGAACAGGTAGTATAACATCCCGGGTTCGCCACCAGCCTTGCGTTCCTTACGCTCTCCCGGTTCACCTCGCACAGTCCGTACACTGCTTCCTCAAGGAACCGGGGAGCCTTGTGCTCGATCTTGTACCACTCTTCATATACCTTCACATCCTTCAGGCGGAAATCCGCGCTCAGGTCGATGATCTTTGTCTTGGAGAGGATCTCCTCGTTCACAAGGGAAGCGCACAGTCCCTGGGGGGTTGCGGTAAAGATCACATCCACCTGAGAGGCAAGTTCCTCCATATTGTCGTCCATGCAGACCGCGTCCACGATCTGAAACATATTCCTGTATACATCTGCGTATTTCTGATCGATATAGCTCCGGGAGCCGTACCATTTGATCTCTGCATCTTTATGTCCTGATAATATCCTTACGAGCTCGCCGCCTGCATAGCCTGTAGCTCCGATAATTCCCACTTTAATCATGATCTTCTGTCCTTTCCGGCATCACTGTCCTGCATGTAAATTATGTATTATAGTTTCTTATGATATACCTCATTTCATGGTAAGTAAAGTATTTCACAAAATATTTAACACTTACACTTGCATAATAATACATCTTTTTTGTATATTATGCAAGCTTATTTTATATTTATTTACTATTTCCGATAAATATGCATTATCTGATCCGCCAGCATTCCCGCTGCTATCCCTGCGTCTCTGATCCTGGTCACAGCCGCAGCCGCAGCGGAACTCAGGAAATATATCAGACAATCGGAGGAATTGACATGGAACTTCACATTGACCGCTTAAGCAAACATTATAAAAATAAGATCGCTGTGGACCGGGTCTCGCTCACACTGCAAAAAGGCGTCCACGGCCTGCTCGGAGCAAACGGCGCCGGGAAAACGACCCTGATGCGCATGATCTGCGGGATCCTGCGCCCGGACAGCGGCACTGTCACCTTTGGCAGGACGGATGTCTCTACGGAAAGCTACCGCAGCATACTAGGCTATCTTCCCCAGGATTTCGGCTATTACCCCGGCTTCACTGCTGAAGACTTCCTCATGTACATGGCCGCGCTCAAAGGGCTGCGCAGGCAGGACGCCCGCTGCCGCACCAAAGAGTTATTGTCTCTAGTAGGGCTTAACGGGCACGAAAAGGAAAAGATCAAGACTTACTCCGGCGGAATGAAACAGCGTCTCGGCATCGCCCAGGCACTCTTGAACCGGCCGAAGCTTCTGGTGCTGGATGAACCCACGGCAGGGCTTGACCCAAAAGAACGGGTGCGGTTCCGCGAGATGATCGATCAGCTCGGTCAGGAGAGCATTGTCCTTCTCTCTACACACATTGTGTCCGATATTGAGATGATCGCAGACCGGATCCTCATCATGAAGGACGGATGCCTGATCTTTAACGGAACCCTGGAAGATATCGGTGATAACCTGGAAGAATTCTATCTGGAACAGTTTGATGACGCGCCGTCCGGCAGCATCGCAAAACAGGGAGGTGTATGACAATGTATAATCTGCGGACACTTATAAAATATGAATATAAAAAACTTCTCCAGCGAAAATCCGTGTGGATCGTAACGCTCACCCTCATGCTCCTGACCTCGGTATCTGTTGCGCTGCCGCCTTTTATGACTACAATCAGCATTGACGACAAATTCAATTATACAAGTTTGTAGATGACAGCGGCGCCGGATCTCTGGCTGACGTGGAAACAGCATATCTGAGTGATGTGCCTCTCTACACGGATGATTCGGATCACCTGTATAATCTGCGCCGGGACACCAATGAAATGATCTGGGAGGCGCACAATCTCACAGACGACGAAAAGGCATATCTCTCCGATCAGGAAGATTCCCTCTCCACGCCGTATATCTACGAATACTGCGGGAGTTACAAATCCATCCTGTCCAGCACAGTGATCCTTACCATCATGATCTCTTTCCTGACGGCAATCTGTATCCCTCCTGTTTCCGCAGATGAGCATTCCCGCAGAACGGATCAGGTCATCCTGTGCACACGCTTCGGCAGGCGCCCGGCTTTCCTGGCGAAAATAATTGCCGCTGCCTCCTTTGCCATGTGCGCTGTACTCCTTCTCTTTGCCTCTGCCTCGCTCCCTTCCTTTCTCATATACGGGACGGAAGGCTGCCAGGCACAGATACAGGTTTCTCTGCCCGGATGCTCCTGGGATCTTACAATGGGCCAGGCTGTGCTCATCCTGACCGGCATCAGCCTTGCAGCGGCTGTCTTGTTAAGCTGCGCCGCCCTGCTGCTGGCTGAAATATTCAAAAGCAGCATCCCCGCGGCGGGCATCCTGATCGGACTGCTCCTGATCAGTTCGTTCCTGAATATACCGGAACAGTTCCGCCTGCTGTCGCAGATCTGGTCCTGAGCGTACGCTTCGCCCTGGGAGGTTACCACATATACCGCAGGTGGCAGGCAGGAGGGCGATAATAACCGGACCTGGAAGTTTTCATTAAAAAGCTCAAAGCAAAAGACTAAAAATTCAGGCGGAGCAGCAGAAAAAATTGTGCTGCTCCGCCTGAGCTTTTTTATAATTATTTGTCGGAATAATGGAATCTGCACGATAATATATAGACATTATATTCGTCTATTTTATAGACCAGTCTGTCTTTATCATTGATCCTCCGGCTCCAGTACCCTGACAGATCTCCGGTCAACGGCTCCGGCTTTCCAATTCCTGAGTTTCCATTTCGGCAGATATCTTCAATCAGAAAATTGATTTTCTTCAAAGTTCTTCTGTCCTCGGTCTGCCAGTAAATATAATCTTTCCAGCCATTAACCGTAAATATTTTATTCATCCGTTTCGACCTCAATCAATTCCCTGACTTTCGCCTGCCCGTTCTCCAGCTGTCTCTTTGACTCCATCAGCCAGCTGTAATTTGCTTCATTTCCAAGCAAATGCATATTTTCAAGCATATTATTATAGGTTTCTTCAGAAATCATTACAATATTCCTGTTTTTCTTTCGCGTTATGATAAGAGTCTCATAATCATCAGAAACCTTATCCATACACTCTTTCATATTCCCGCGAAGTTCTGTATAATTTACTGCCAACAAAGATATCACCTCTCTCAAGTACAGTATTCTGTACTTATATTATAGTATATACAATGTTCATCAGTCAATATACTGTAAACAGGTAAATCTTCTATTTCCGTATCTGCCCGTTTCCAAAGATGACATATTTGGTCGTGGTCAGAGCGGTAAGCCCCATAGGCCCTCTTGCGTGGAGCTTCTGGGTGCTGATCCCGATCTCCGCGCCAAATCCGAACTCAAATCCATCCGTAAATCTGGTGGACGCATTCACATACACTGCCGCCGCGTCGATCTCGTCCTGGAATTTCAGGGCATTGTTATAGTCCTTTGTGACAATGGACTCAGAGTGTCCTGTATTGTATTTATTAATATGAGCGATCGCCTCTTCTATGGTATCCACGATCTTCACCGAGATAATGGCGTCCAGATACTCTGTCCCCCAGTCCTCTTCTGCGGCTGGGATGATCTCCTCGCTGATCGCCCGCGCTCTCTCATCGCCCCGGATCTCTACATCATGGGCCTTTAATCTGTCCACGATCTGCGGAAGCGCCTCCGGCGCGATGTCACTGTGGATGACCAGAGATTCACATGCGTTGCATACGCCAAGCCTCTGAGTCTTCGCATTTTCTACAATGTCTGCCGCCATCCGGATATCTGCCGACGCGTCTACATAGACATGGCAGTTGCCTGTTCCGGTCTCGATCACGGGAACCGTGCTGTTCTCCACCACATTGGCGATCAGCCCTGCGCCGCCCCGCGGGATCAGCACGTCGATGCCGCCATGCATCTTCATCATCTCACCAGCCACCTCGCGGCTCGTATCTTCCACAAGCAGTATCACATCCTGGCAGAGCTTTTCCTTGCGCAGCCCGGATTTGATCGCGCGCACGATGGCCTGGTTGGAATGGATCGCATCGCTGCCTCCGCGCAGGATCGCCGCATTCCCGGTCTTAAAGCAGAGCCCGAAGGCATCCGCCGTCACATTGGGGCGGGACTCATAGATGATCCCGACCACGCCCAGAGGCACTCTTTTCTGTCCGATCCTCAGTCCGTTCGGCCTGGTCTTCATATACAGCACTTCACCCACCGGGTCGTCCAGGGCTGCGATCTGCCTGAGACCTTCCGCCATATCAGCGATCCGTTTCTCTGACAGTGCGAGCCGGTCAATGAGCGACTGCTTGATTCCTTTTTCCTTTGCCGCATCCAGGTCTTTTGTATTTTCCTCCAGGATCATCTCCTGCTGCGCGATGAGTTCATCCGCAACAGCAAGAAGTCCCCGGTTCTTATCTGCTGTCCCCATCTTTGCCGCTTCAACAGCAGCCTTTTTCGCACAATTTGTGAGCATCTGCATATATGATTCCATTATCTGGTCTCCTTTCTTGCGTCCTGCACTGTCTTTCGTCTCTATATGATTTCTCCGCGCAGGCACTCATTCTGCCCCCTATTGTATCATTGTTCAGGACTTGCCGCTACATGTTTTGATATAGAAATTTCTTAAGAAATTTTTATTCAGAACGCCCTGTCCCTTGATCAGAAGCGTCAAATATGCTCTGACACATACATTCCGCCCATAACACCGATCAGGCAGAAAATGACGCTGGCGCACATATATGCAGCCGCCATTCCATAGTGTCCTTTTCCGATCAGGGTATACGCTTCCAGCGAAAATGTGGAAAATGTCGTAAAGCCTCCGCACACT
>USKR01000114.1 GCA_900555215.1 uncultured Ruminococcus sp. | reverse complement strand
TCTCCTGCTGAACCGGGGTACTGGTCTGTACCGCTTCCTCCTGCTGCGGTTCCGCCTCCTGCGCGTTCACTTCAGGCTGCACCGTACTTTCCGGCTGCTCATTTACATTCCCCGCATCAGGCATTGCCGTCTGCTCTGCTCCGCAATACGGACAGAATTTCGATCCCTCCGGAATCTCCTGATAACATTTAATACAATTCATCTTACCTACCTCACTCTCATGATTGTTATAGATTATTATGCCGTTTCAATAATAATACCATTGAACAAGGTAAAAAGTCACCAGAAAATTGTTAATTTTTTTATTTTTCGAGCCTTTTTGCAGTATATTTAAGCTCAACGGACCATTTCGCGTGAAGTTTTCTGTCCTGTGATATGGATCATGCCCGTCTTCAGCAGTACCGGCCGCAGGGCATTATACAGCACTCCAGCCAGCAGGATCGATATCACAGCATTGACAAACGTGGTCGCTGTGCTCCACTTTGCCAAAACCTCCGCCATCTGCTGCGGCTGTCCGAGAATATACTGCTTATAGAAATAGCCAGCGGATCTGCAATTACATTAAACCCCAGCCCTGCTACTGATGCAATGGTGCTCCAGCGCAGTATATATTTTTTGTCCGTACTCTCATTGATCTTCGCGATCCGGTGCGCTGCAAGCCCGGTGATCAGACCGATGCATAACTTCAGCACGAATGTCTTTGGCGCCCCCACGATATAGACCGGGTCAAGCACATCCGCTATCGTCATACCGACTGCTCCTGCCAGCCCGCCGTACCAGCCGCCCAGTATGAGCGCCCCGAGCACGCAGAAGGTATTGCCGAGATGGAAGGAGGTAGCGTCTCCTCCGGGCAGCGGTATCTTGATCTGCAAAAATGTAAATGATACAAAGCAGAGAGCTGCCATCAGCGCTGTCTGCGCAAGTTTTACAACCGTCTCATTTCTCTTTTCCATGTACATATCCTCTTTTCCTGTATGATACAGGTATATTAACACCAGACTGGTTGCATTAAAATGTCCAGTTGGGAGTTTTTTGTACATGCCAGTTTGTTGTTTAGAAAGATCACCTTTCTTTTCCAAGTCTCAAACGTTCCATCTCTTCCGCCTCATCTTCTCCCAGATGGTCGAACAGGTAATGCCTGAGAGCATCTCCTCTTCCCAGATGTTCAGCTCGCAGCTCCTTTCTTGCACGCTCCACTTCTTCTCTCAATCCCGCCGCTGACATTCTGCGGGCACCCTGTCCCAGTATGATCACCTGCTCCAATGCATCCGAAGTGGCAACCGTTACTTCGTGTTTCCTCGATATCCGCCTCACAGTCTTTTCAATATATTGATCCGCGGTCTCTGCCTCTCTCGTATAAACAATATGAATATTGTGATACCGGGTCACTTCTCCCGGATTCCCTTCTACCTTGTATGCGTCAAAAACGAGTATCAGTGTACATTTCCGATACCCCTGGTAATCACACAGGATATCTGCCAGTTTTCCTCTCGCCGCCGCAAGGTCAGCTTCTGACAGCTCTCTCAGGTCATCCCATGCAAATATAATATTATATCCGTCTACAAGGAGATACTCTTCCAAATCTCCTCTCTTCCTCCCAGACATTCCTGCCGTGTTCTCTTTTCCCCCGGATACAGCCGTTCTATCTGCAGACACAGTCACCGGACGTCTGTTTACTTTTCTCTTCACAGGGTCCGGCGTGCGCACATAAATTGCATCCAGTTCCTCCTGTGTCAGCTCGATAGTATGTCTTACCGGCTTCACGACTGTCACAGGCGGCAGTTCCTGCCCGGATGAAGTTTCTTTCACACCGCTCTCCACATGCATATGTTCTTCCACCTCATACCAGGGTATGATAATACCCGCTCCATGAGAGCAAAAAACAGAATCCGCGGTATTTTCCACATCCGAATCCGGGTCATAGCCGATCCGCGCTGCTGCTTCTTCGCTGTTGTGACAGATATCATAGCCCCTGACCGTACAGAACATCCTGCCAAATCCGCCTGTGTATGCGGCGAATTCCTTCTGGTATCCCCGCATTTCCGACACCGGGGCGCTGCCTGTGAGCACCGCCTGCCCATTCTCAGCCTCAGGTCCTTCAAAGCTGCCGCTCATCCTCTGGATATCCGACATCGCTCTTCCCACGTTTTCCATGGGCAGCTCCATGCGGAACTCATAATATGGTTCCAGCAGGATGCTCTCCGCCTTCCTCAGCCCCTGGCGGACCGCCCGGTAGGTTGCCTGCCGGAAATCCCCGCCCTCTGTGTGTTTCTGATGCGCCCGCCCGGTCAGCAGGGTGATCCGCATATCTGTCACAGCAGACCCGGTCAGGACGCCTTTGTGCTCCCGCTCTTCCAAATGTGTCAGGATCAGCCTCTGCCAGTTCCGGTCCAGGACATCTTCCGCGCACTCGGATAAAAACTGCATCCCCGACCCCCGCTCTCCCGGTTCCAGAAGAAGATGTACTTCCGCATAATGCCTGAGCGGTTCAAAATGCCCGATACCTTCCACCGGAGCTTTTATTGTTTCTTTATAGACGATATTTCCCTCCCCAAAGCCAATGAGAACGCCAAAACGGTCTTTTACCATCTGCTGGAGAACTTCCGTCTGCACCTCTCCCATGAGCTGGATATGGATCTCGCCCGAATCCTCCTCCCATACCACATGAAGCTGCGGCTCTTCCTCCTCGATCTGACGCAGGTTTCTGAGCATTGTGTGCACATCGCATCCGTCAGGCAGCTCTATACGGTAAGTGAGCACCGGCTCCAGCACCGGAAGCTCTGACGCCTCTTCACAGCCGATCCCCTGTCCCGGGTGCGTCTCTTCCAGCCCGGTCACCGCGCACACAGTACCTGCCTGTGCTTCCCGGACCAGCTCATATTTCTCTCCCGAATAGATCCGAATCTGATTGATCTTTCCCGGTACATCCGGAAGCGCCTCTTTAACCTTCAGAAGCCCTCCCGTCACCTTGAGCCAGGTCAGCCGGTTCCCCTGGCTGTCGCGCGATATCTTATATACCTTTGCTCCCAAATCATTTCCATACGCCGGACAGGGCGAAAGCTCAGCAATCCCGTCCAAAAATTCGGCAATCCCCTCTGCCCTCAGGGCAGAACCGAACCAGCACGGGAAGATCTTCCGCGCCGACACTGCCCTGCCGATCATCTCTTTCCCTACAGTACCCTTCTCCAGATATTCTTCCAGCATCATCTCATCGCACACAGCCATGCTTTCCATTTTCTCCTCATCGCCGGCACAAATGCTTTCAATGTCTGTGCATCCCTCACTGAGTCTTTCTCTCAGTTCTCTCATAAGGCCTTCCCTGTCCGCGTCATCCCTGTCCATCTTATTCACAAAAAGAAATACCGGGATCTCATATCGCTTTAAAAGCCTCCATAATGTCATAGTATGGCTCTGCACACCGTCTGCCGCGCTGACCACGAGCACCGCGCAGTCCAGCACTTGAAGTACACGCTCCATCTCTGCGGAAAAATCCACATGCCCCGGCGTGTCAAGCAGCGTAATCTCCATATCCTTCCACCGGAACACTGCCTGCTTCGAAAAAATCGTAATCCCCCGCTCCCGCTCAAGCTCATATGTATCGAGGAATGCATCGCCATGGTCCACACGCCCCATACTGCGGATCCGGCCGCTCAGATAAAGCATTCCCTCTGACAGCGTGGTCTTTCCTGCGTCTACATGAGCAAGAATTCCCAGGCAGATATGCTTTGAAGTTTTATTTAATGGTACTGTATTATTATTTTCAGACGCATTTTCCATGAAAATACCCCTTTCTGTTCTATGATCACACAATCATAATCATAGCACAGGAAGAGGTATAAATGGGATTTATTTTTCTGTTTTGAGCAGTTGTTCTTATTATTCAGTTCTGTACTGCATGGTGAGAGACAAAACTTTCCCTGTCAATGGCACGGAACTCATATCCATGTTCTTTATAGTAATCTATGACCGCAGGCAAAGCGTCAACTGTCCCGTCCTTTGTCTGCGAATCATGGAACAGTATCACCACATGGCTGTACTGTTCCGTAACCGATCTGGTTTTGATCTCGTCGATGCCGGCTCCCCCTCCGTCTCCGCTGTCCACATTCCAGTCATAATACTGATACCCTTTTTCCTGGACTTTTTCTGTCAGCCTTGACATGATCCCCTGGGAATATTTTGCCGACACAACATTCGAAGAGCCGCCCGGAAACCTTATCAAATACGGCACAAAGCCAATCTGTTCCTCTGCAACCTTTCCCACTTTTTCAAGATCTTTAAAGTACGCCTCCTCAGAGGAATAAACATCAGAGTAATCGTGAGAATACGTATGCAGGCCTATCGTATGTCCCGCTTCATATGCTTTTTTGATCAGAGGCCTGCAATTTTCTTTTGCTCCTGTAATAAAAAAAGTCGCCTTTACGTCATATTCTTTGAGTATATCAAGTATTCTCTGTGTATTCTCAGATGGGCCATCATCAAATGTCAGATACACAATCTTCTCATCCTGGTCCGGTTCCAAAGTCCCCGCCGGAACGCCAGGTACCAGAGAAAGGGACTCCTTTCGGGCTCTGGCAGCTTCCTCAGCCTTCCTCTCCGCGGCTTCTTCCGCCTTCCTCTCCGCTTCAGCCTCAGCCCGTTTCTCTGCGCTTTCTTTACTTTCAGCGACCATGCAGAACGCTGTGCCCCCTATCACAAAAAACACCAGACCGCAAAGCAAAAGCTTATACCAGTTGTATCCGGCCTTTTTCTTACGCATTTTCCTCTCCTCTTTGTGTAAAAATTTTCAGTCAATCATTCCTCGCTTTTCTTATACACTTGATTATAGGGCGCACTTCTTAATATAAGCGTAAATTCTCTTTAAATATTGTTAATTTTTTATGACAGGTTCTCAAACGTTTTTAAGCAGCACAGAAGAGAACTCCATGCAGCAAAAAACCGCAAAGCATATGCATCCATGCTTTGCGGTATCCCAATAAAAAAATCGGAGTGACAGGATTCGAACCTGCGGCCTCTACGGTCAACGAACAACGCATTTACGGGCTTTGCGAGGTGCAATTTTAAGAATCTTAAGTAAACCTTAAGTAGATCATGATAATTCAAGAAGAAAGGAGTATCTGAACATATGCATGTTGTCGATAAAAA
>USKR01000113.1 GCA_900555215.1 uncultured Ruminococcus sp. | reverse complement strand
GTAAATTGCTAGATATCCAGATTTTTGACATATTTTGCGTTTTCTTCGATAAATTCTCTTCTTGGTTCGACCTTGTCGCCCATAAGTGTTGTAAATGTAAGATCAAGCTCAGATGATGTCTCTTCATCCATCGTCACACGAAGGAGAACTCTGTGTTCCGGATCCATGGTTGTTTCCCAGAGCTGCTCTGCATCCATCTCTCCCAGACCTTTATAGCGCTGGATCTTATTATTGCTGTCTCTTCCTACTTCAAGGAGTATCTGATTCAATTCCTCATCACTGTACGCATACCATACTTTTTTGTTTTTCTCCAGCTTATAAAGCGGCGGCTGAGCAAGATAAACATATCCTTCTTTGATCAGATCAGGCATAAAACGATACAGGAAGGTCAATAATAAAGTACTGATATGAGCTCCATCTACATCGGCATCCGTCATGATGATAATTTTATGATATCTCAATTTTGAAATATCGAAATCCTCATGTATTCCTGTTCCAAATGCTGTGATCATGGCCTTGATCTCTGCATTTCCATAGATTTTATCCAGCCTTGCTTTCTCTACATTGAGTATTTTTCCTCTCAGCGGAAGGATAGCCTGCGTCGCGCGGTCTCTCGCAGTCTTAGCGGAACCGCCGGCGGAATCTCCCTCTACGATATAGATTTCACATTTTGCAGGATCTTTGTCCGAACAGTCTGCAAGTTTTCCCGGAAGAGATGTTCCCTCAAGAGCAGATTTTCTTCTCGTAAGATCTCTTGCCTTCCTTGCCGCTTCCCTTGCCCTCTGAGCCATCACAGATTTTTCAACCGTGATCTTTGCCACATTCGGATTCTGCTCAAGGAAAATCTCAAGCTGTGTGCTCAGAACACTGCTGACAGCTCCTCTTGCTTCACTGTTTCCCAATTTCTGCTTTGTCTGTCCTTCAAACTGCGGATCTTCAATCTTTACGCTAATGATCGCGGTTAGGCCTTCTCTAATATCTTCACCCGCAAGTTTTTCGTTTTCTTTTATAAGCTTATTCTTTCTTGCATAATCATTAAATGTCTTTGTTAATGCAATTCTGAATCCTTCTACATGGGTTCCGCCTTCAGGAGTTGTAATATTATTTACAAAACCATAAGTATTTTCACTGTAAGAATCATTGTGCTGCATTGCAATCTCTACTGCTACACCATCTTTCATACCTTCACAGTATATGATCTGATCATACAGAGGAGTTTTACTTCTGTTTAAATAAGTAACAAACTCCTTGATGCCGCCTTCATAGTGGAATACATGCTCCCGGAGTTCTTCTCCTCTCCAGTCGCGGAGCACGATCCTGAGTCCCTTGGTAAGGAATGCCATCTCGCGGAATCGCTGCTTCAGTGTATCATAATCAAATACCGTATCATCGAAAATCTCTGCATCAGGATAAAATGTTACTTTTGTACCTGTCCTGTCCGGCTCGCAGTCACCGACGATTTTCAGCTTATAGATTACTTTTCCTCTTTCATAGCGCTGCTTGTAGATATGACCCTCATGGCAGATTTCTACTTCCAGCCACTCTGAAAGAGCGTTCACAACAGATGCGCCCACACCGTGCAGTCCTCCGGATACCTTATATCCTCCTCCGCCGAATTTTCCTCCTGCATGAAGCACAGTGAACACGACCTCAACTGCAGGAAGTCCTGCCTTATGATTTATCCCTACCGGGATTCCTCGTCCGTTATCGCTTACCGTAACAGAATTATCCTTGTTGATATCAACCTGTATCTCATCACAGTAACCTGCAAGCGCCTCATCCACAGAGTTGTCCACGATCTCATACACGAGATGATGCAATCCTCTTGTGGAAGTACTGCCGATATACATACCCGGTCTTTTTCTTACGGCTTCCAGACCTTCCAGTATCTGGATCTGATCCGCCCCGTATTCAGCGTCAAATTCTGTACTTGATGCACCCATGTAATAACCTCCTAATTTGCATTTACTGCATGTCCGTTTTTAATGTGGAATATTTTATTGATAGAAAATCTGTGATTTACAAATTCATCCAGTCCGGTACATGTAATTATCGTCTGTATATCATGAATACTGTCCAGTAAATAGTTTTGCCTGTGTTTGTCAAGTTCAGACAATACATCATCCAGCAAAAGGATCGGGGTATCGTTGATCACTTTTTTTACCAGTTCAATTTCCGACAGCTTCAGAGACAGTGCCGCTGTCCTCTGCTGTCCCTGTGAACCGAATTTTCTGACATCGATTCCATTTTGCGTCGTGAAACATATATCATCCCTATGTGGTCCCACAGTAGTGCTCTTCATCCTGATATCCCTGTCTCTGTGCTTTGCAAGTGCTTCTTCAAGAGACATATTTCCTGTACCGGACTCATATGAGAGAGTGATACGCTCTTTTCCTCCAGTCAATTTATAATGCATATCAGAAATAATTTCATTTACCTGGTTAATAAATTCTTTTCTTCTTTCTAACACTTTTGTGCCGTAGGAAACAAGCTGCATATCCCATATATCCAGAGTTTCCATGAGATTTTTCTGTCCGTATATATCTTTCAGAAGGGAATTTCTCTGATTGATGATGCGATTATAATTTGAAAGATTATTGAGATAAATCTTATCGAGCTGCGATAATTCCAGATCAATAAACCTTCTTCTGCCCGCCGGACCTTCCTTAATGATATTCAGATCCTCCGGAGAAAAGAAAACAAAATGAACAATACCAAACAGCTCTCCTGCCCTCCTTATAGGGACTTTATCGATTGCGATCCCCTTTGGGCTGTTCTTTTTCAGATGCATGTCTATCTGAAAATTTACCCCTCTCTTTTCGACCGTTGTCTCTATATGGGATTCATCATATCCGAACTGTATGATATCTCTGTCCTTTGTCCCGCGATGGGATTTTGTAGTCCCGGACAGGTAAAGAGCTTCCAGGATATTTGTTTTTCCCTGGGCATTGTCTCCATACAGGATGTTCGTGTTCGGATCAAATTTCAAATCTAAAAGATCATAATTTCTGTAATTTTTAAGCTTAAGAGATTTGATTACCATAACTTTCCCATCTAATCTATTTTACACTTTTTTCGACTCTTTTTCAACCGATTATCCGATCTGGAGCTCTTTTCCGTTATAAGAGACGATATCGCCGCTGTGAAGTTTTTTTCCTCTTCTTGTCTCTTTCTCGCCGTTTACACTGACCAGACCTTCCTGAATAACTTCCTTTGCCCCAGCGCCTGTATCAACCATTCCAACTGCTTTTAAAACCTGTCCGAGCCGGATGAAATCTTCTCCGGCTCTTAACTGAAAACGTTCCATTTTTATCTCCTTTTATACTGCTGCATTAAAGTTTACAGGAAGGATCAGATAAACATAGCTCTGCTCCTCATCCTTGATAAAGCAAGGCGCCTTTGCGTTCATGAAATAGAGGTCTACTTCTTCATCGTCAATAACACGCAGCGCATCGATCAGGAATTTCGGATTAAATCCGATCAGAAGATCCTTTCCTTCTTTCACGCAGATAATTTCTTCATCCATGGATCCGATCTGGGATTTGATCTTAAATTCCATAGACTCATCCCTGATATCAATGATGATCGGCTTCTTATCCCCCTCTTTGATGAGGAGAGTGGCTCGGTCTATACAGTCAAGGAGCTCCCTCTTATTTATCCTTACTTTTGTCTCATAGTCACTTGAAAGCATCTGATCGATCCTGAAATATTCACCTTCGATCAGCCTTGACACAACTACTGTTCTGTCAAATTCAAATACAATATGATTTTTTGTAAACGAAATATCCACTTCGGCTTCCGCCTCTCCTCCGATGATCTTGCTGATCTCCTGGAGAGTTTTTCCCGGTACGATTACTTTTTTCGGAGAGTAAGAATCCTTCAGTTCTATCTTTCGGATAGAAATCCTGTGCCCGTCGAGGGAAACAACTTTCAGTATATTATCATCAATCTCGAAAAGCTCTCCTGTCATCATCTTATTCGTATCGCTGTCTGCAATAGAGAATATCGTCTGACGGATCACTTCTTTCAGGGTAAACTCGGATACAGTGATAAAATCATCTTTTTCTACTGCCGGAAGATAAGAAAAATCATCTCCGGGCTGAGCCGCAATATTGAACTTTGCCTTCTCACATGTGATCAGTGCCTGGCTCTCTCCCTGCGTTTCGATCACTATTTCGCTGTCCGGAAGTTTTCTTACGATTTCTGAGAATATCCTGGCATTCAGCGCGATGATACCTCTTTCTATGATTTCCCCATCTATCGAAGTTTCGATGCCAAGCTCCATATCATTTGCGGTAAGCTTAATTATATCCGTGGATGCATCGATCAGGATACACTCAAGTATAGGCATTGTCGTTTTTGACGGAACAGCTTTTGATACAATGCTGACACCTTTTGACAGGTTTGATTTAGTACATATGATCTTCATGTGATATAACTCCTTTCCTTTTTGCTGCCGTTGTATAAGGCAGAGTTGTGAAGTCACCATACAGATATTTCATGGTGTGTGGAAAATCTATCCGGAGGCGCTTATATGTATTTTGATATAAAATCAATTCCGCATCCGTCTTATTAGGGGCTGTGAATAAGTTAATAACTGCCTCAAAGCCCGTTAAAATCAGGGGTTGTCCCTTTGAATAACTCTGTTGGATGCTTTTGGAAAGAGTGAAGATAGCGTGGGGAAAATTGCTGCTCTTTAAACGCGCATTATTTTTATTCTCTGTTATTTTCACCATATTCCACAGGTCTTCCACATAGTTATCTACAATTAGAGTGGATTTATCTTCTTCATAATAATATTAACTGTATTATGAAGAGCTTCATCTGTCTTAATCTCTGCCTCGATCTTTTTGATTCCGTGAGTCACGGACGCATGATCTTTACCTCCGAGGAAAGCTCCGATCGCTTTAAGGGACGTATCTGTCATAACGCGGCAGAGATACATTACGATCTGGCGCGGAAGAACGATCTCTGCATTCCTTTTTTTACCTTTCAGATCAGAAATCGGTATATTAAATACGATATCAAGGATAAGTTCCGGCGTGACAACCCGGTTGTCATCAGGGGATATCATATCTTTCAGTGCTTCCGCCGCAAGAGGGATATCGATAGGTTTATTCTCAAGGTTTGAGAGTGCGATCAGTTTGTTCAGTGATCCCTCCAGCTCACGGATGTTGGATTTAATGTTGTTTGCAATGTACTGCATGACATCGTCCGGTATATGATA
>USKR01000112.1 GCA_900555215.1 uncultured Ruminococcus sp. | reverse complement strand
CGTATCCTCATATCGGAAAGCGCCGCTGCAAGATAATAGCCCAGGGTGCCTCCTCCAACGATCAGCGCATTCCTGACCTGATGAGTCTGGACCCCGATCTTTTTAAAGAACAGGTTTGAATTCTTCGGTGAAGCGATAATTGAGACAAGATCCATATCCTCAAGCACAAAATCACCAGAAGGGATATAGACATGTTCCTCTCTCTCCACGCCGCAGATCAGGATATCACATTTCAGCTTATCCATGATATCCGCCACGGACAGGCCGCTCAGCTTAAATTCCGGCAGGAGCTTAAATTTCAGCAGCTCTACCCTTCCCTTGGAAAACGTATCCCTCTTAATGGCGGAAGGGAAACGCAGGAGCCTGGATATCTCCATGGCAGCCGCAAACTCAGGATTAATGATCATCGATATCCCAAGCTTCTTCCTGAGAAAATGCACTTCCCGGTGATACACAGGATTCCTCACTCTCGCAATGGTATGACACTGGCTTACTTTCTTTGCGATCTGGCAGCAGAGAAGATTCAGCTCATCTGAACCGGTCACGGCGATCAGGATATCCGCGTCCTCCACTCCCGCTTCAGAAAGTATCTGTATGCTTGCTCCATTCCCACAGCTTCCCATTATATCGATGCTCTCGCATATCTGCTGGATCTTCTGGGGATTTTTGTCTATCACGGTCAGCTCGTGATCTTCTTCGCACAACTCTTCTGCCAGGGTGCTGCCGACTTTTCCGCACCCGATAATAATAATTTTCATAGTCCCTCCACTCCGTCTCTCTAATCCCTTTTCATCTGAAATGTAAATCAAGGTAAAATCTGTGCCCTGAAAAATCTCATCAGGGCAATAGAATCATTATAGCATTAATCGACTTATTTACAAGCAGGAGTTTTTCGGCTGCTGTTTTTATTACCTGAACGGCTGTGGCAGAGTAATCACAGATACGTCTTAATATCCCATCTCGCGCATTTCGTTCTGAACGGCCGCTTCACAGGAGCGCATTGCAAGTATCGTCTTCTCAAACAACTCATTCAGTTCCCAGCCGAGCCTTTCAGCTCCGGTCTTTATGACATCTCTGGAGCATCCTGCCGCGAAGCGTTTGTCCTTGAACTTTTTCTTTACACTGGATACTTCCATATCCATCACGCTCTTGGACGGTCTCATCAGCGCGGCCGCCCAGACAAGCCCGGTCAGCTCGTCTGCCGCGAAGAGCACCTTTTCCATCTCATGCACAGGCTCTTTGTCGCTGCATATTCCATATCCGTGGGAACAGACGGTATAGATCATATCCTCGCCCACGCCGCCTTTCTCAAGAAGCTCCGGCGCTTTCCGGCAGTGTTCATCCGGATACATCTCAAAATCGATGTCGTGCAGAAGCCCGCTGACCGCCCAGTAATCTGCTTCATCGCCGTATCCCAGCTCGTCCGCATACCAGCGCATCACGCCTTCCACAGTAAGCGCGTGCTGGATGTGAAATGCCTCCTTGTTATAAGTCCTCAGTAAT
This sequence comes from uncultured Ruminococcus sp., assembly GCA_900555215.1. Taxonomy (GTDB): domain Bacteria; phylum Bacillota; class Clostridia; order Lachnospirales; family Lachnospiraceae; genus Mediterraneibacter; species Mediterraneibacter excrementipullorum. Next base: position 3,772 of record USKR01000112.1, on the reverse strand, counting down.
TCCAGTGCCTGTTCTCTTGTGATCTTGCTTGTTCTCATTTTCTGTCATTCCTCCTAAGTTTTATTAAATATTTCCTGCACTCTAAAAAATATATTATGCCTTCTCACCGGCGTCGGTCTGTTCTCACAAAAGGCTCCTGAACCTTATCCTCCGACAGAATGGCATATTTTTCAGGGTGCCGGTACGCATTGCCATGGACCTCACTCCTGCGGTATTCCCTCAGTCTCTTCAGGTCAAGCTCTGCAAGACAGATTCCCTCTTTTTCGTCCGCTTCCAGAATACATGTATCCCTCGAGCCTTCCATCCCCGGAAGATAAGCCACACCGTCAAAGACGGTTGAGTGTCAGGGACCGTTGCAGGATAATTGCATGTTGCAACCGCCAGCATATTTTCATATGCTCTCCCCCTGAGCTGAGAAATCCGGTTGATCTCCATCGGACATGCATTAGGAACCAGGATGAGCTCTGCCCCCTGAAGCATAAGTATCCGTGCACTTTCAGGGAACTCCCGGTCATAACAGATCATTGCTCCGACCTTTACCGGACCGCAGGCTGTATCCAGATCAACAGTATAAAACGCCTCTCCCGGCGTCAGGCTTCTCTCTGCGCCAAAGTCGCAGGTATGCACCTTTGCGTAAGTCAGCCTTTTCTTTCCGAACCGGTCAAACAGGACAAGCGTATTTCGGGCTCTTTCTCCGTACTTTTCAAGGAATGTAATCCCGACCGCTATCTCGAGGTCTCTGGCAGTCTTTCCAAATGTATTTACAAAATCACCGTCTGCCGGAATCGCATCCCTCATCCACTCTCCTGCAGGCCGCTCACAGATCCCGTACCCATTGCTCCACATTTCGGGAAATAGAACGATATCCGCTCCCAGTGACTTTGCTCTGCGGCAGTATTCGGTGCCCTTCTTAAGATTGGCTTCTTGTGTTCTGCAAGGGGCAATCTGCAGCAGCGCTATTTTCAAGAAATCCATAAAATCCCCTCTTCTCCTGAAAAACTCACGGTCTTACCGCATATTTTATGACATGATCTTTTTTGTTCTCGAACACATCGTACGCAGCCATAATATCATCCAATCCGCATCTATGTGTGATAAGAAAACTGGAATCCAGCTTTCCGCATGCAGTCAGATCCATGATCTCCCGGCAGTAACTGCCGTCTACGCCGCCTGTCTTGAATACCAGATTCTTCCCATACATATCAGGCAGAGGAAGAACCTGCGGCTCTTCATACATTGCAACAACTGCCACAACGGCATTCGGCCGCGCGATCTTCCAGGCAGTCTGGAAGGTATCTTTTCCTCCTGCAGCTTCAAACACCGTATCAGCGCCTCTTCCTCCTGTAATTGCATGTATCACCGCTTCCATATCATCTCTGCCCGGAACAAGGGTAATATCTGCCACCCCTCTTCCCTTTGCGAGATCCAGCCTGAATTCGTCTGTGTCGATCGCAATGATCTTCGCCGGCGTATACAGTCTGGCGCACAGCATAGTGCACAGACCTGTCGGTCCCGCGCCGATCACCGCCACTGTGTCCGCGGGCTTTATCTCCCCGATCTTTGCCGCCCAGTATCCGGTGGAGAGGATGTCTCCGTTAAAAAGAGCCTGCTCATCTGTTACATTGCCGGGTATGACTGTAAGTCCGTTATCTGCAAACGGAATCCGCACATATTCTGCCTGTCCGCCGTCGATACGGCACCCCAGCGCCCATCCGCCATGTTCATCTGTGCAGTTATTTACATAACCGCGCTTGCAGAAAAAGCACTCTCCGCAGAATGTCTCCACGTTCACAGCCACTCTGTCGCCCGGTTTTACCCTTTTCACAGCCTTTCCGGTCTCAACGACACGTCCGACAAATTCGTGTCCGAGGATCGTGCCGGGGACCGCTCTCGGCACAGCTCCGTGCTTAATGTGAATATCACTGGAACAGATCGTGGTCAGCGTCACCTCTATAACTGCATCCTTTTCATCCAGAATCACCGGCATTGGACGCTCTTCAAAAACGATCTCTCCGTTCCCCTTATAAACAACTGCTTTCATTTGTCCCCTTCTCCTCCTTTGACATTTTCACCGAGGCATTGCCATAGTGATTATTTTATCAGACCGCTTGTCATAAGGATGCCGATCACTGTTTTTGCGTCATCAATCTCCCCTGACCGGACCAATTCAACTGCGTCATCGAGAAAAATCCATTTTTTCTCAATATCCGCTTCCTCGTTTTCCCGTTCAAACTCAGGAACATTTGTCAGTCCTTTTGCCAGATAAACATATGTCCTCTCTGTTGTCCAGCCTGCGGAATTCAAAAACAGCGTCAGGAGTTCGACTGATGACGCCGTTGTGTCGGTCTCTTCCCTGAGTTCACGCAGCGCGGTCTCCTCCGGCTTCTCGCCGTCCACATCCATGCGTCCTGCCGGGATTTCCCATACCGGGCGTCCCATGGGATGGCGGTACTGCCGGATCAGAAGGATACGTCCTTTTTCATCCATGGCCACAATGCCGACCGCATCGCTTGCAACGGCAGTCTCCCGGATAAATGTCTTCCCGTCTCCGCGGGTGAGCTCATCACGTCGTACGGACATGATCTTGCCTTTATATTCTGTCCTGCTGTCCAAAACCTTTGGAATAATCATATAAAAACCTCCTTAAACCTATTTTTCCCCGGACCGGCCGTTATTTCTGTGAACGCAGAAACTCCATATATTTCATAAATCCTTCTTCATAACTCTGGGGATATGTAAAGCCAAGTGCCGATGCTGTCAATATCGCCGATTCATGAAACAATTGGCACGAATTTTTAATCGCCTGCCAAAAGTGTTCATAACTGCTGTCAGTAAATGTCTGAACATATAATTCGTAAAAATCTTCAGGAAGAAATTCCGGTTGCTCCCCTTTTGCACAGCCTCCAGCGTTTCAACACCAATATCAATGCGGTTCCCGTCTTCGAATAACAATAACCAGGAATAGGTTTCATCGTAGTGGTCCTGTATCTTAAAACGCTCTCCATAGCCGAAAGCATCGTCCTGCTCCTGCTTTAAGATGACCTTACCAAACGGCTCCATCCAGGACAGGTCCGTACGGAAGCTTTCCGTCTCTTTTACAACATACATGATATCAAAATCCTGGCAGATATCTTTATGAGCATTTGGATTTGCCCTTGAACCTTTAAGATATGCCGCTAAAACCCTGTCGTCGGATTCGGCAGTACGGATGATAATGTCATACATTTCTGATTCTGCCCGCAACCTAACACCTCCTCAGCTTTTCTCTCAGCTTCACAGATCTGATCATTATAGATTATTATATCATTCTGTCTTTTCTCTGTCATTTCGTTTATACCCGCAGCGCATTTTTATTATCTCATTATTCTCACACCAGGATTTCCTTTCCCGTCATGTCAATCTTCCTCTCCACTTGCAGTTCATAATCGACCGACTATTGAAAATCTATTGAAAGCGATATGTACTTTTCATATAATGACATCACAGAAGGGAGGAGATCAAAATGCAGGTTGAGATAAAAATGGACGATTCATATACAGAGCCCAAAATAATCCTGTTGACAGCCACCATGACAAAAGAGGTCAATATGATATTAAACAAACTGTCAGAAACTCCTCCACAAGTCATTTCCGGCTGCAGGAATGGGAAAATCGAAGTAATTGAGCAGGAAGATCTGATCAGGGTCTACGCGAACTCAGGAAAAGTATTCGCTGTTACAGATAAAGGCGAATATACGATACGTCTCCGGCTGTATGAAATCGAAGAGCGCCTG
>USKR01000111.1 GCA_900555215.1 uncultured Ruminococcus sp. | reverse complement strand
AATTATGTCGAAGCACCGTGTCCGGAGGCGGAAGGCTGCTTTTTGTCAGGCAGGACATTCCGCTTGTCAGGCAGGACATTCCGCTTGGCAGGCATACTGCTCTTAGCAGCGGGAGACATGTATTGAACGATGTCATTATAAGCTTCCAGTTCGTCTTCATTCTGTGGGAGAGATGGTATTAATCCTGTACAGTCTGTTGTGGATGCGGCGTTTGAGAGATAGTCGAAATTATCAGTCAGTTCTTTTTGGTTCTTTTCCTTCAAAATAGTCCACCTCGTCTTATATTTTTTCACTAGTATCTCCGGACGGGAAAATTGTATTCCCGGGGAAATGTGATATACTGTCCTATGATACATGTTTGTGACATACAGATGCCGGCTGTTGACGGCGAAATCAATAAATGAAAAGGAGAATGAGAATGAAGATTATTGCAGACACACACGCCCATACCCTGGCAAGCGGACATGCGTACAGTACTATCAAAGAAATGGCTTCGGCAGCGAAGCTGCGTGGACTCAAGGCACTTGCGCTTACAGAGCACGCTCCGGAAATGCCGGGCACATGCGGGCTGTTTTACTTTCAAAACCTGGATGTAGTCCCCAGGGAAGCAGATGGCGTACGGCTTCTGATGGGAGCTGAAGTCAATATCATGGATCCGGACGGAACGGTCGATCTTCCTGAAAAGACCTGCCGGGATCTTGACATTGTGGTGGCAAGCATCCATCCTCCCTGCTACGGTCTGGATCATACGCCGGAAGAAAATATCCGGGCATATGTGGAGGTCATGAAAAAGCCATATATCCATATCATCGGACACCCGGATGACGGAAGATTTCCTTTTGACTATGAAACTCTGGTGCGTACGGCGAAAGAGACAGGAACGCTTCTTGAGATTAATAATTCTTCCATGCGTCCTCAGAGCAGCAGGAAAGGAACAAGAGAAAACATCCTCACCATGCTGGATCTGTGCAGGCAGTATGAGGTACCCGTGACAACCGGAAGCGATGCCCATGTGGATGCGGATGCCGGAAATTTCACTTATGTCAAAGAAGTGTTAGAGTATTGCAATTTCCCGGAGGAGCTGGTGATAACAACAGATTGGGACCGGTTGAAAAAGTTCCTGAATATTCAGTGACCGGGGAGTTCGGGAAGTCTGAAAAATAAAATGGTGGACTTTAAAAGTTTAGTGTGCTAAAATATAGGAGCGACTTGGAGGGACAGGGATATGCCATACATATCAGATGCCTGCGTCCTGGTCAGATTTTTGCCGCAGGGCTTATAAAGGAGACATATTTATGAGTAAGAAGATAAGGACAGAGGCAGTCGACTATCTTTTTAAAGCCATTCTCAGTCTGGAAAATAAAGAAGAATGTTATATATTTTTCGAGGATATCTGCACGATCAATGAGCTGCTCTCACTATCCCAGAGGTTTGAGGTCGCAAAAATGTTAAGAGAACAGAAAACATATCTGGAGATCGCAGAGCAGACAGGCGCTTCGACGGCTACGATCAGCCGTGTCAATCGTTCCCTGAACTACGGAAACGATGGCTATGATATGGTGTTTGAGCGCATTGATAAGGATGAAGAGCAAAAAGACGATTGATTTTGTGGATTGTCTGAATACCGGAAAATAAACAACCGGAAACCGTCATGGATATATGCAGGGTTTCCGGTTTTCTTATGCAAAAAAATAAAAAATGAACCAGAGCATAACTGGCGGCGTATATAGAGTGAAAAGATTAAAGAAGCAAATGGAGGTGAGGCTTTGGAGGCGAGGGAAATAGAAAGATGTATTGATGAATTCGGGGCGGATGTTTACAGGTTCTGCCTGAAGCTCTGCATGAACAGAGAGGATGCGGAAGATCTGTACCAGCAGACGTTCCTGAAGGCATTGGAGTGCAGCTTTACTTTGGAATGGGAGAAAAATCCCCGTGCTTTTTTCTTTGTCGCGGCGCACAACCAGTGGAAGAGCAGCAGGAGGAAAGCAGCGCGGCGAAGCGGGATAGTACAGTGTATGAACATAGAAGATGAGCGGGAATATACGATTTGTTCCGGAGAAGATATAGAAGCAGACTATTTCCACAGAGAGATGATATCTGAGATCAGCCGGATCATTCAGGAGCTGCCCGACAAATTTCGGATTCCGCTGATATTGTTTTACCTCTTTGAATTCAAAGTCGAACAGATCGGAAGGATGACGGGAAAGTCTCCCGGAACAGTGAAAAGCCGTCTGTTTAAAGGCAGAAAGATGATTAAAAAAAGATTGGAGGAAGCTGGTTATGGAGAAGAAAGATTTTGATACAAAGTTTGATGAATTGATCCTGGAGGCACTCAAAACCAGAGATAAGCCTGCTGTCAGACTGAATAATGAACTGAAGGCAGAGCTTTATGAGCGGGAACGGTTCCGCAGACAGGGCACAGCGGGTAGGAGTATTTCCCTCTGGTATCTGCCTATGATATTGAATCTTATTATATTTCTCATGCTGGGGGCAGTCCTTATCCTTCTGATCAATAATCTCTATCTTGCAGTACTGGGAGCTTTGGTTTGCGCTTATATGGGATTGGCAGGTGTAGTGATTACTCTGGCAGGGATTAAAAGAACGGATCTCAGAGAGAATATATCCATTTTTGTAAATAAAAAGGAGGGGAAGGGATATGAAAATGCATAATAAAACGAACACCCGGAAACGCCGATGGCTGATCTGGGCTGCAGCGATCATAATTTTATTTATTTTTGTAAGATTTGCGGTGTTTTTTGCTGTAAGCGATGGATTTAGCGGAATTGCAATAGCTGTCCCTCTGTTTCTCATGGGCGGAATCCTTTTTTGGCTGTTCATGTCTGTATTCTTTGGCGCGTGGGTATATCAGGACTGCCGAAAGCGGGGGGATGATCCTGTGCTCTGGGTCATTATTATTTTTCTCGCAACCCCTATGATCGGGCTTCTGATATATTTCTTAAGGCGGCGGGACATCAAAAACCCCTGCCCTGCCTGCGGGCATCTTGTACCGCTGCGGGCAAAATACTGTGAGGAATGCGGAGCATATATTCAAAATAGGGAGGAAACGGAAAACATGGAAAATAAAAAGATGCACCACAAAAGATATATAGCCGGAGGCATGGTCAGCCTCGTGTTTATGATCGTATGCCTGACTGGGCTTATCGTGAGCGCGTCCGGAGCCGGGAATGTGAATACAGATCCCTCGTCCGATGAAAGAGTGTGGAATCTGGGAGTGATCCAGATGAGCGTAAGCAATTACTGGGACGGAGTCTGGAACTTAAGCTTTAAACGGGCAAGCGATGGATTTGTGGAAGAAAGGAATATGAGGATCGAGGATGCGGAGGCACAAAAGCTGTATGCTGACATTTCCTGCGGTACTGTGCCGGACGGATCAAGCCTGATCCTTTGGCTGGTGCAGGGGGATAAGGCAGAATCCGTGGATGTGACGGATCTCTCAGAACCACTGGAATATCCTTTGGAAGGATTTGAGGAAGGGAAGATCCATGTCAGACTTCAGATCAATGGGGTGGAGGATGTCACTTCGGAAATCACGATACAGTAAATCTGGATTTGTCGGGGAGCCTGGGAGTGAGTAAAGGGTCCGAAAACACCGAAGCGATATATTGAAAGGTTTTCGGACGTTTTTCCGCCTCTCGTCCTCACCCGCAAATCCAGATTTACTCCTTTTCTTTTGAAGCGAGTTCATCGATAAGTTTCTCGATCATCATTTTTTTGAGATATACGTCAAAGCTTAAACTGCACAGAAAAGCGAACAGTCTCAGTTCGTCTCTGCCTTCTCCTTCCGGCATGCTCTGGAAAGCCTGCCCTGACTTTTCATATGCTTCCTGAACTGATGCTTTCATGGGTTCAATGCGGGATTTTTCTATCTCGCAGACCTCCCGGTATACCTCGGAGAGAGAAAGGGACTGACCGCCGGAAAAGTATTTCTCGCGCAAGGGCGCCAGGATCGTCTCAATATCCTTGATAGAAAGGATATTTTTAAAATAATAGATCAGGATCAGAAGGAGAACATGTTCCTTGGAATATTTTTTCTTCACTGACGGCGGAAGGAGATTGTTTTTTGAATAATTATTGATCATGGTCTTAGTCAGGATCTTGTCCTCGCCGTAACGTTTGGTGGAGGAGAGATGTTCGTCCATAAAAGTAGTCACCTGATCCATATACAGGTCGATATTTGGAATTTCTTCCGGACGGATGTAGTCAACATGGTCCAGGCTTTCAAAAATACTTTTTAATATATCATTTGTGTCGATTTTCATTTTATCACCCCAGTGTATTCATTATATAGTAACCAAAACTATATGGCAAGTGGAAAATCTGGTTGACTTTAGCGAAAACATGTTCGATAATAGACAGGAATCACAAAAAAATGTGTGTGCCAGACATTTATTTACAGGATATTAAGGAGATACAGATGAGTATATATGATACGCTGAATGAACCGCAGAAAGACGCAGTATTTCACACGGAAGGACCTCTTCTCATCCTTGCGGGGGCAGGCTCGGGAAAGACCAGGGTGCTGACCCACCGTATTGCATATCTGATCGAGGAGATGGGGGTTAATCCGTGGAATATCCTTGCCATTACTTTTACCAACAAAGCGGCGGGAGAAATGCGTCAGAGGGTGGATGATCTGGTAGGATTCGGATCAGAGAGTATCTGGGTGAGCACCTTTCACTCGGCGTGTGTGAGGATACTGAGACGATATATAGACAGACTCGGATATGATAACCGTTTTACGATCTATGACACAGATGATCAGAAAACGCTGATGAAAGAAGTGTGCCGTAAGGTTGATCTTGATACGAAACGGTTTAAAGAGCGGATGCTCCTGTCCGTCATCTCCTCTGCAAAGAATGAAATGATCATGCCTGAGGAGTTCGAACTGAATGCGGGCGGTGACTTTGCGCAGCAGCAGATCGCGAAGGCATATCGGGAATACGATGCGCAGCTTCGCGCGAACAATGCGCTGGATTTTGACGACCTGCTTGTGAAGACTGTACAGCTTCTCGATACACAGCCGGATGTGAGGGAAAGTTATCAGGAACGGTTCCGCTACATCATGGTGGACGAGTATCAGGACACGAATACCGTGCAGTTTAAGCTGGTCAGCCTGCTGGCCGGGAAATACAGAAATCTCTGTGTTGTCGGAGATGACGATCAGTCGATCTATAAATTCCGGGGGGCGAATATCCGCAACATTCTTGATTTTGAGAAGGAGTTCCCGGATGCCCGTGTGATCAAACTGGAGCAGAACTACCGTTCC
>USKR01000110.1 GCA_900555215.1 uncultured Ruminococcus sp. | reverse complement strand
GTCTATGCAGGTTGCGATGATCATGAATGTAGTGAATGTTGCAGGGAACGCAATCCTCATATACGGATTCCGGCGGGGGACCGAAGGAGTTGCGATCCCCACTCTCGTATCCCGTATTACGGCAGCGGTACTGATCCTTGTCCTGCTCAGCAAAAAGGAAAATGTGATACATATGGAGAAGACGCTGAGATTCCGTCCTGATTGGATAATGGTGAAGCGTATCCTGGGGATAGGGATTCCAAATGGACTGGAAAATTCTATGTTCCAGCTGGGCAAGATTATCGTGCTCAGTTTGGTGTCCACTTTCGGTACATATGCCATCGCGGCGAATGCTGTCTGCAATGCGGTGGCGAATTTCCAGGTCCTTCCAGGCATGGCGATCAATCTGGCGATCACAGCGGTCATTGCGCGGTGCGTGGGTGCAGGGGACTACGAGCAGGCAGAGTATTTTACTAAAAAGCTGATTCGTCTTGTCTATCTCTGTATGTGGATCATCAATATTATTGTGCTGTGTCTGATGCCCCTCGTGCTCTGGGCGTACAATCTGTCGGACATTACCGCACAGACAGCACGCAGTGTCCTGTACTTCCACAGTGTGAGCGCATGCCTTGTATGGCCGGTATCTTTCTCCATCCCCTCTGTCCTCAGGGCGGCGGGAGATGCAAAGGTTACAATGGTAATATCGCTGGCTTCTATGTGGATCTTCCGGATCATTTTCAGCTATGTACTGGGCGGATGGCTCGGACTGGGTGTGCTCGGCGTATGGATCGCCATGGTCATTGACTGGTGTGTCAGGGCAGTATGCATGACTCTGAGATATAAGAAAGGAAAGTGGAAAGAGATCCATTCTATATGATATTGATTTGTTTTATATGAATTAAAGAGAATGGATGTGACTTGGCACAGCCGGGCGTTCGGACGGGAAAAGTGCGGCGACGGGTAAACAGGACGGAGCAAAAAAGGGTGGAGCAAGAAATGCTTGTAAAACAGGGGGGGCTCCACTATAATGGATACAGAAGAACAAGCGGTCCGGCGCCTGAAGAGCAGCAGGTCCGTATTTTACAGGAGGAAGACGTTGAAGAATGAATTAGTGATCGTACTCGATTTTGGCGGGCAGTATAATCAGCTCGTTGCGAGACGCGTGAGAGAATGTAATGTGTATTGTGAGATTTATTCTTACAAAACGGATATCCAGAAAATCAAAGAAATGAATCCTAAGGGAATCATTTTGACCGGAGGACCGAACAGCTGTTATCTGCCGGACTCTCCCACATATACGGATGAGTTATTCAAGCTGGGAATCCCGGTGCTCGGACTGTGCTACGGAGCGCAGCTTATGATGCATGTGCTGGGCGGTGAAGTGAAGAAGGCAGATGTCAGAGAATATGGAAAGACAGAAGTCCTGATAGATAAAACATCATCTAAGGTATTTACAGATGTGTCTACGCCGACGATCTGCTGGATGAGCCATTTTGATTATATCGCGCGGGTAGCGCCGGGATTTGAGATTTCCGCGCACACTGCAGACTGCCCGGTGGCAGCGGCAGAAAATGAAGCTGAGAAACTGTATGCGATCCAGTTCCATCCGGAGGTGCTCCACACTGCAGAGGGCACAAAGATGATCAATAATTTCGTAAAGAATGTGTGCGGCTGTGCGGGCGACTGGAGGATGGATGCGTTTGTTGAGAGCTCCATTGCGGCGATCCGCGAAAAAGTGGGAGATGGAAAAGAGCTGCTTGCCTTATCCGGCGGCGTTGATTCTTCCGTGGCAGCAGGCCTGCTTTCCAAAGCTATCGGGAAACAGCTTACATGTGTGTTTGTAGACCACGGCCTTCTGCGCAAAAACGAGGGCGATGAGGTGGAGGCTGTTTTCGGACCCAACGGCAGCTTTGATCTGAATTTTATCCGTGTGAATGCGCAGGAGAGATATTACAGCAAGCTGGCCGGTGTGACAGAGCCCGAGCAGAAGCGTAAGATCATTGGCGAAGAATTCATCCGCGTGTTTGAGGAAGAGGCAAAGAAAATCGGAGCTGTGGATTTCCTGGCACAGGGAACCATTTATCCGGATGTGGTTGAAAGCGGTCTGGGCGGCGAGTCCGCAGTGATCAAATCTCACCACAACGTAGGCGGACTTCCGGACTATGTTGATTTCAAGGAAATCATCGAGCCGCTGCGCGATCTGTTTAAAGACGAGGTGCGCAAGGCGGGACTGGAGCTGGGAATTCCGGAAGACCTTGTATTCCGTCAGCCATTCCCGGGACCGGGACTCGGAATCCGTATCATCGGCGAGGTGACGGCGGAGAAGGTAAAGATCGTACAGGATGCAGATGCGATTTATCGGGAAGAGATTGCAAATGCCGGTCTGGACAGAGAGATCAATCAGTATTTTTCGGCTTTGACAAATATGCGTTCTGTGGGAGTTATGGGGGATGAGAGAACCTATGACTATGCGGTGGCGCTGAGAGCCGTGAAGACGATTGATTTTATGACCGCTGAGGCGGCGGAGATCCCGTATGAGGTGCTCAGTAAGGTGATGAGCAGGATCATTAATGAAGTGCGGGGGGTCAACAGGGTATTTTATGATCTGACGAGTAAGCCGCCGGGGACGATAGAGTTTGAGTGATGAAATGAACTCCAAAAACCCAGTGTTTATACGGATTTCAAGCAAATTTGTTTAAGTGCTGGCAACGATTTGGCAACATTTCGGGTATCACTCACTGAATAACAGAATACTTCAATAACAGAAAACCTTACTGATTTTCAGAAATGAAGCTGAAAGTCGGTAAGGTTTTTTGCGTCTGTAATGAAATTATTATTTGTCTGGTTTTAGCCTGTCTTTGAAGGCTTCTACGAGATAATCGCTGAGTTACTTTGAAGGCGAAACTTTATGCCATTGTCCGGATGTATCCAGCGCCGGATAATTATACCGCCACTGGTCGTATTCCTCTTTGGTTATCTCCCCTTGTTCCAGACGAGCAGCCTGTTCCTGCCATGCATGGAACATATCAAACATGGTGGAGTAAGTGGAGCCGGTGGATTTGTCCAACCGCAGACACACTTCTCCGTCAATCTCTCCGATTTTCAGCCCGTACATATCTTCCAGAGCAAAGAGGGTGTGCATAAGACCAAGGTAGCTGTCTATATCCGGCACGTCGAGTGCCCGTGGACTGACATCAAAGACGTGAGCCATTTCTTTGACGAGATCGAGTTTGGGTTTTCTGGCTTCGGATTCGTATTGCGCTACACGGACATCAGAGGTCTTTCCGAGAAAGCCGAGAATTTCACCGAGTTGTTTTTGTGTCATGCTTTTCCGATTACGGAAAAAGCGGATTCGCTTGCCGATTGCCATAATAAAACCTCCGTTGCAGTTATAGTGATACAATCATTTTGACTTAAACAAATTTGTTGAATTTAGTATAGCATGACACAAGAGGAATAGCAAGAAAAAACTTAAATAAAAAAAGTTAATATTTTTCTGTAAGCCACTTGACTTAACGGAATTTATTTAGTATTATACATATAGGCGTTAAACAAAAATAGTTAAGAAAGGGAGATGACAGTATGGCAGAAAGATCATTTATGACAGTGGAAGAAGTGGCAGAGGAATTGCGTGTGTCAAAGTCAAAAGCCTACCAGATTGTGCGAGAACTGAATGCAGAATTACAGAAACAGGGCTATCTGACAGTGGCGGGACGTGTGAGCGCTACATTTTTTCATAAAAAGGTTTGTTACAGCGATTGACGGAAAGGAGATGATTAAATGGCTGTATACAAAGATAACGCTACGGGAACGTGGCGGGTAATCTATCGTTTCACGAACTGGAAAGGGGAGCGGAAGCAGACGCAGAAACGGGGATTTGCTACAAAGAGAGAAGCACTAGCGTGGGAGCATGAGGTAATGCTGAAACAGGGAGCGAAACTGGATATGACGTTTGCCAGTTTCTTTGAGATTTATGAAGCTGACAAAAAGCAGCGGATGAAAGAAAGCACATGGGAATCCAAAAGCCATGTAATCCGCACAAAAATTTTACCGTATTTCGGGAATCGAAAGATAGCAGAGATTGAAGCAAAGGACGTTATTGCATGGCAGAATGAACTGATGGCATACCGGGACGAGAAAGGAAAGCCTTATTCAGCGGATTATCTGAAAACGATACACGCCCAACTGACAGCGATTTTCAACCATGCGGTAAACTTCTATAATCTGCCCTACAATCCGGCAAGGAGAGCAGGAACAATGGGAAATGAGGTTCCGAAAGAAATGAACTTCTGGACGAAAGAAGAATATCTGAAATTTTCCGAAGCCATGATGGATAAGCCCCGTTCCTATTATGCCTTTGAAATGCTTTACTGGTGTGGAATCCGTTCTGGCGAGCTTCTGGCTCTTACGCCTGCTGATTTTGATTTTGAGAAACAGACGGTCACGATCAGCAAGACGTATCACCGTTCCAAAGGACGGGACATTATCACAAGCCCAAAAACGAAAAAGAGTAACCGTACAATTAAAATGCCGCCATTTCTCTGCGAAGAAATACAGGAATATATCAAAATGCTGTATGATATTCAGCCGGACGAGAGAATGTTTACGGTCACAAAATCCTATCTCAACCACGAAATGGAGCGAGGGGCGAAGCAGGCAGGTGTAAAGAAGATACGGGTGCATGATATTCGTCACAGCGCAGTTTCTCTGTTAATTAACATGGGATTTTCTGTGCTGGCGATTGGGGAGCGCATGGGGCATGAGGCAGAGAAAATCACCTACCGCTATGCTCACCTGTTCCCTACGGTGCAGACGCAAATGGCGGAGAAACTGGAAATGGAGAGAATGACAAAGGAGAACACAAATGGAAAGAACACTTGATTACAAAGGGCGATGGCGCAATCATACAGTAGCGTTCCGGGTATCGGACGAGGAAGCAAAGCTGATTAACGATTTGGTTGCACTGTCCGGTCTGACAAAGCAGGATTATATCACAAGGCGTCTGCTGTGCTGGGACGTAGTAGTACAGGGTAATCCGAGGGTGTATAAGGCTCTGAAAAATCAGATGGCTGCTATCTATGAAGAATTAAAGCGGCTGAAAACATTAAGCCCTGACAATGATGAGCTGCTCTACACGCTGCAGGTAATCGCAATCACATTATACGGTTTGAAAGGAGAAGATGAATGACAGAAAAAATGAAAACGACTGCTCCCGTATCATCTGTTGGCGCAGATGGGGCGCAGCCGAATATAAAAAAACACAATGAAATTATAGCAAATGAAACAGCACAAATCAATCTGCAAGCCGCACAAAACCTGGAGAAATCCGGGAACGGCAGGCTTCAGACCATTTCCATGACGGAACTGTATGATACGGTCTACCCACCGAGAACACC
>USKR01000109.1 GCA_900555215.1 uncultured Ruminococcus sp. | reverse complement strand
AAGAAGCCGAGATATATAAAAGCAGCATCCCGGCACAATATGGTGGACGTATTTCTTGTCACCATCGGATTTTTCAGCCTCTGTCTGAGGTTCCTCTGTGCCGGAGGCTGTTTTTGTGGAATTATCTTCCGTCTGTCCTTCGGATGCAGAATCTTCTGGCACTTCATCTCTGCTCTCTTTGATGATGTCGTCCAGGGTCAGATATTTGTGATCCAGGTTCTTATAGATCATGGAATCTTTCATCTTTTCTCCGAACTTTTCATCCTTCAGGCACCCGAATTTGATAAATGGACTAATGTCATCCCAGTATTTCTCATAATTCTCGCGGTCTGTCTTGAACATCCCGGTCAGTTTGTCAGCAACCTTCTTAGAAATATAATCAGCTACTTTGTTGACAAATCCATCGTTCTGAAGAGCGCTTCTGGATACGTTAAGCGGAAGATCAGGACAGTCAATGACTCCCTTTAATACCATCAGGAATTCCGGGATTACTTCTTTAATATTGTCCGCGATGAATACCTGGTTATTATACAGCTTGATTGTTCCTTCTATGGACTCATACTCTGTGTTGATCTTCGGGAAATAGAGGATTCCTTTTAGGTTGAACGGATAGTCCATGTTCAGGTGGATCCAGAACAAAGGCTCTTTGTAGTCCATAAATACCTTGCGGTAGAAGTCGATATATTCTTCTTTTGTACACTCGCTCGGATTCTTGCCCCACAGCGGATGGATATCATTGATGGGCACCGGACGTTTTACGATCCTTACTTTTTTCTTTGGCTCAGCCTTTTCGCCGTCTTTCCCGTCCTCGTCCGCAGAATTGTTATCAGCGGGGGCTTCCTCAATATGCTCGATAACGGTATCCGTGTCGAGCAGGTCTTCCTCGTCGATCGTCTCATATTCGGGCTCTGCATCAGCTTTGGACAGGAAAATCTCTACCGGCATAAAAGAGCAGTATTTCTCAAGGACTTCTCTTGCGCGGTACTCATTTGCAAAAGCAAGGCTGTCGTCATTCAGGAACAGGGTGATCTCTGTACCCACAGTCGTCTTGCTGCCGTCCTGTATCTCGTACTCTGTACCGCCCTGGCTGGCCCAGTGTACCGGCACTGCTCCCTCCTTATAGGAAAGAGTATCGATCTGTACCTCGTCTGCAACCATAAATGCAGAATAAAATCCAAGACCGAAATGTCCGATCATATCGTCCTCTGTGGTCTTGTCTTTATATTTTTCGAGGAACTGAGTCGCGCCTGAAAATGCGATCTGTGTGATATATTCCTCAACTTCGTCAGCTGTCATGCCGAGACCGTTGTCAATAAATTTCATAGTCTTTTCTTTCGGATTGACGATGACTTCTATCTTCGGCTTATAGCCATCCGGAAGTTCATATTCTCCCATCATATCCAGTTTTTTCAATTTCGTGATTGCGTCGCATCCGTTGGATACCATCTCACGTACAAAGATATCATGATCTGAATATACCCATTTTTTTATGATCGGAAATATATTCTCGCTGTCAATAGATAAATTTCCTTTTTTAACTGCCATATTGAACACTCCTTTTCAGATTTGTCATGCAGCCCCAGATACTCATTTCAGGGCTGGCTTTTTACCTAAAAGACATTCTAGTACAGCAAAATTTAAAAGTCAATAGAAAATCAGCACTCTTTTGACGCGAGTGCTAACAATTTGATTTTAATTGATGAAATTAGAAAAACAATGTATAATTTTGTAGGACAGATTAAAAAAAGATTCCGGGAAAGCCGGGAAAATCAGGAGGATATACTATGCAATATCTGTTACTTGGAATGGCGATCGTCTTTGAGATAATCGCAACGACTCTGCTGAAGGCGTCTGAAGGATTCACGAAGCTCATTCCCGCCGCGGGCTGCGTTGTCTTTTATGTCTTATGTTTTTATTCATTTTCCAAAGCACTACTCAAGATCAATCTGGGCGTGGCCTACGCCACATGGTGCGCGGGAGGGATCGTTGCCACAACGATTATTTCTGCCGTCATATTCGGCCAGAAACTGAATACTGTTGGAGTGATTGCAGTCGTGCTGATCGCAGCAGGATGTGTGATACTAAATCTTTACGGGACATCAGGTCATTAAGAAAATCGATCCGGCTGCCGGGAGATGATCTGCAGGAACAAGAGTGATGAGAGAGGGGGACAAGTGTTATGAGTAAGAAGACAAATTCGCAAACAGCGTGTTTTGTCCTGCCGGGCGGGTATCAGGAAGAATGCAGGCTTGATATGCAGAAAGACCGCAGGCTTGTGTTCCTTATCAATGGACTGGCGCTTTGCGTTTTCCTTATCGGGGGAATTATCGGACATCTATTCGTTCCTATTCAGACATTTTACAGTATGTCTGAAGGGATGCTCATGTATTTCGTCCGGCTTGCCGCTGTGTGCGGAGGAATGGTCTTGTATATTTTCCTTCATGAATTTGTTCATGGAATATTTATTAAGCATTACAGCGGACGGAAAGCTCAGTACGGTTTTACGGTGCTGTATGCCTATGCCGGAAGCGAGGCTTATTTTAATAAATACCAGTATTTTGTTATTGCTCTTGCGCCTTTAGCAGTATGGGGGATATTTCTGACCGGATTACTCATTTTTGTCCCGAAAAGCTGGTTCTGGATTGTTTATTTTATCCAGCTTGCGAATATTTCGGGAGCTTCAGGGGATTTGTACGTAGTATGGAAGATCTTCGGGATGCGGGGAGATATTCTTATCAGGGACAATGGAACCGACATGATTGTTTATGCGCCGGCGCAGGAAGACGGAATAGAACAGGAAAGCAGATAAATTAGTTATCAGGAGGTTATAGTCATGGGTCAATTAGAAGTCAGAAAGGCAGAAACTGATACGCAGGTCAGAGAGATCGCGGATCTTGCCAAGGTTATCTGGAACGAACATTTCACGCCAATCATCGGTAAAGACCAGGTGGATTATATGGTGGAGAAATTTCAATCCTATCCGGCTCTGAAAGAACAGATATCAGAGGGATATGAATATTATCAGATTTTTAGCGGCGGGGAATTCTGCGGATATACCGGTATCCATCCGGGGGAAGATAACCGCCTGTTCCTGAGCAAACTCTACTTAAAAAAAGAAAGCAGGGGGCATCATCTGGCGACCGGGGCATTCAGCTTTCTGAAAGAGATCTGCCGGGAACGCGGATATTCTGCAATCTGGCTTACCTGCAATAAGCATAATGACAATTCCCTCGGGGTATATCGGCATTTCGGATTTGAAATTATTGATACGCAGGAAGCGGATATCGGCGGTGGATTTATTATGGATGATTATATAATGGAATATAAAATATCATAAAATGTGCAAGGGGTCTGACCCCTTGCACATTTTATTCCTTCCTATTTACAATTATGATACCCGCGCTCACCAGAGCGAGAGCGATCAGATTTTTTACTTCCAGTACCTGTTCTCCCAGGAGAAGCCCGGACAGCGCCACCCCGAAAATGGGGATGGTGAAGGTATAGACTGCGACTTTGCCAACCGGATTATATTTCATCAGGATGGTCCAGATGCTGAAAGCGGCGGTTGACAAAAGAGCCATATATATCAGGAGAGCTGCGCTTTTTGCTGTGAATCCGCCGACATGTCCTCCCATGACGATGCCGATAAGGATCAGCAGAGCACCGCCCATCAGGGTTTGATAAGCAGTGATAGTCATAGGGCTTTCTTCGTCGGAGATCATCTTGAGCAATACCATACTGATCCCGTATACGATCGTGCATATGAGGATCATCCCTTCGCCCTTCATTGAGAAACCACTTCCCCATGCGCCGGGGGAGAGATTGACAGTCACGACTCCTGCAAGGCCCAGAATGCATCCGATGGTTTTCTTCCATGTCATTTTCTCGGATTTCAGCATAAAATGTGAAGCGATGATCGCCACGAATCCCTGTGAAGCATTGATGATCGAGCTCTTGGCTCCTGTGGCGTAGGCAAGACCGATATAGAAACACACGTACTGTACGGTTGTCTGCAGGAGGCCCTGGCGGAATATATGCCATACGGAAGACCGCTTCATGGTCAGAAATTTGCGCTCCACAGCGCATCCGATCACAAAGGTAAGGATGCCGGACAAAAAGAACCGGTATCCTGCAAATAAGATCTGACTTCCCGTTCCTTTGATATCCAGCCACGCATATCCCAGTTTGATACAGGGAAACGCGCTCCCCCACAGTGCACAGCACAGAAGGGCGAGCGCGCATACAGCGGCCGGTTTTTGATTTTTTCCAGCCATAGTTTTGTTTTCTCCTTAAACAGTTTCCGGCTCGGCATAATCCGTACCGAATAGTTCTACTGTGACTTTTTTCATTACCTGCGGCTCGAGAGGACGGTCGCTGTAATCTGTGGCAGTTTCCGCGATTTTGTTTACAACGTCCATCCCTTCTGTGATCTTTCCGAATGCCGCATATGCTCCGTCAAGATGAGGCGACTTTTCGTGCATGATAAAGAACTGGCTGCCGGCAGAGTCCGGATGCATTGCCCTTGCCATGGAGAGCACGCCCGGATCATGAGCAAGATTATTTTTGAAGCCGTTCTGCGTAAATTCTCCTTTTATTGAATATCCCGGACCTCCCATTCCGTTTCCATCCGGACATCCGCCCTGGATCATAAAGCCGCGGATCACGCGATGGAAGGTCAGTCCGTCATAAAATCCCTTGTTTACAAGAGAGATGAAATTGTTTACTGTGTTCGGGGCGATTTCCGGATAAAGCTCCGCCTTCATGATATCGCCGTTTTCCATTTCAAATGTAACGATTGGATTTGCCATGTTTGTATACCCCTTTTCGTTTGATGTAAAGTGAATTTTTGTTCCGCCGGACAAGGGGACATGTCCCTGCCCGCGGCACAACGATATTGTATAGGATTTGTATTCAAACGTCAATCGATCAGGTGTGCTTATGTCACAAGTGTACATTTTTTTTTCTCTTTTTTAGTCACTCGTGACATTGTCTGTTTCTGCCTGGAGAAGTATACTGATTCCAGATTCAAAGAGAAACATTTTTTAAGGAGGCAATATAACAATGGCAAGTTTATCACTTGAAGGCATTCAGAAAATTTATCCGAACGGATTCCATGCAGTAAAAGATTTTAATCTTGAGATTGCTGACAAAGAGTTTATTATCTTTGTAGGACCTTCAGGATGTGGAAAATCTACGACACTTCGTATGATCGCAGGTCTGGAAGATATCTCCGGCGGTACTCTTAAGATCGACGGAAAGGTTATGAACGATGTGGAGCCGAAGGACCGTGATATCGCAATGGTATTCCAGAACTACGCTCTGTATCCGCATATGACAGTATATGACAACATGGCATTCGGCCTGAAGCTGAGAAAAGTTCCGAAAGACCAGATTGA